>JAJYIC010000292.1 GCA_021790295.1 Pseudomonadota bacterium
ATCTGGTCCGGATGGATGCACATCTTGCCCTGGAACCCGAAGCGCAAGGCGGTCTCGGCAGAGGCTTTGAGACCCGCTTCGTCTTTGAGATCGACCCAGACGGTATCGAGGGGCGCCTCGATCCCCGCCGTGCGCGAGGCTGTGGCGATGCGGGCGCGGGTGGGGGCGAGTTCGCTCTCTTCCCGGCTCCAGGCCATGCCGAGATCGAGGGTGAAATCTCCGGCGCCAAAGGCGACCCGCTTTACCCTCGAACCGCAAGCGAGGATCTCATCGATCCGATCGAGGCCGCGCGCGGTTTCGATGATCGGCACGAGGTCGATCCTCCCGCTTTCGAGCCCGTTCTCGCGTTCGAGTTCGCCGAGAAGCCAGTCGGCGCTCCAAAGCCCTTTGGCGCTCTCCACCTTGGGGAGGACGACGCCGTCGAGCCCGCGGCGGACGACCGCCAAAAGGTCGCCGTAGCAGAATTCGCTGTCGAGCGCATTGACCCTCACATAAAGAAGCCCGCGCCTCGGGCGGCCCAAAGCCGCGGCCACAGGCTCCCGGGCACCCTTTTTCTCGGCCTTGGCGACGGCGTCTTCGAGGTCGAGGATGACGGCGTCGGCATCGAGGCAAAGCGCCTTTTCGACCCGTCGCGAATGGTTCCCCGGCGCAAAGAGAAGGCTGCGCAATGGCTGAATGGCGGTTCTCCTCTTCCAAATCGCCCCCGTTCGGGCCTCTGGCCCGCATCTCTCACACGGGACAGAGGCCGCGACCCGAAGCGCCGTGCCCAGCGTGAGAAATGCGGGCTAGAAGACCTTGCCTCGAACGGCGCGGCGGATCAACCGGCGACGAACGCCGCAGGAAGAGGCGCCGGCCCTTCGCCGCAGAGGGTCTCCCTCCCTACCCTTTCCCGGCCTCGATGCGCGAGCGCAGCGATCGCGCGAATTCTTCTATGAATGGCTGGCGCGTCAGATAAGAGAGCGCGATCGCCGCAAAGGCCGCGGCAACCCACCACCATAAAAGCTCCCGAACCGCCCAGGCCGCCGAAGCGAAGGCCCCGGAGAACCCTTGGCGAATGAACTGCCCCCACATGAGGAGCGGCAGCGCCGCGCAGAGGAGGGAACACAAGCGCCTTTGCGCCGCGGTTTTTGCCGCCGAGCGAAGCTCCAAAAGGCCCGGAATCGCCAGCAGAAAATAGATTTCGCGATAATCGAGGCTTGTGCCGGCGAAAAAGCAGGAGGCGATGAGGAGACTTGCCAATGCCAGGGTTTGCAGTTCGCTGCCGTGCCAATCGATCTCTGCGGCCGCGAAAGAGCGCATGGTGCGCCGGATCCGGAAGAGGGTCATGAGGGAGAGAATGAGGAACAGCCGGGCGGCGGCGGCGCCCGGTCGCAAACACGCCGCGCCGAGGCGGCAGGCCAAACCGAAGGGGAGATTCTTCGCGCCGAAGGCATTGCCGACAAAGGAGGGGTGAAAGCGTTCGGCAATACAGGACGACTCGGGCACATTGGCGAGAGAGGCAATAATCTGCCCGCGATAATAGAAGGCGAACGCCAAGAGCGCCGAGACCATCGCTCCGCCGTAAAGAAGCGCAACCCGGCGCCGATGGCGGACGAGGAGGATCAGTAAAACGAGCGGATAGTATTTCAAAAGACCGGCCGTCAGATAAAAGAGATAGGAAAGGCCGCGCCGGATCGGCGCTCCGTTGTCGACGGCAGAGCCGTAAAGGATCAACAAGAAAATCAAAAGGTCGCTGTTCGCCCTCTCCAAGGCAAAGAGCGTTGCCGGTGAAAAGACGGCGAGGCCAAAGATCGCCGCTTCGGCCGGCGAGCGCGGCCTCATCACGAAGAGCAGAGAGGAAAGAAAGGCGACATCGACAAGCGCGCCGAGCCAAAGCGTATCGGCCGAACCGAGCCGGCGCGGCATCACTATGAGCCACAACGGAGAATAGTCGAAAAGGCGCCCCAGTGCATCGCACGGATTGGAAAGATAGACGTCGAACCCGTGCCGGCTGCACTGCGCGGTTGCGAGAAGATAGTCCATGTCGAGAAAAGGGGTGGCGAAGGGCTCCTCCTCGCGCGAAGCGAAGAAATGCAATACGCTGAAATAGGCGCGATGAAAGCCGCCGAGCCAAAAGAACGCCATGGCGGCAAAAAGAGAGAGCGCGGCCGCGGGAACGACGAATTGGTAAGCCGAGCTTCCAAGCGCCTGCCAAAGGAGAATAAGAGGGTTCCGTCTCGTCATCGGCATGCGCGCTCGCAAAAGGGGCAATGCGAGAAAGGACTGCGTTGCGGCCTTTGCCGGCGCTCTCCTGCCCACGACCGCCGCGTCTGCGTTTACATGAGGCGGGTCACGGAGTAAACCTCGGCTTCTCTAAAGGGGGCGGCAAAGCCGGTTCGGTGCGGCGGAGGCGGCAGATGAGAAACCCCTGGCTTTCGGTGATCATGCCATCGCACAACGGCGAGCGCTGGCTTGCGGCCGCGTTGCAATCCGTCGTGGACCAGGGCGAGAGCGGAATCGAGGTCATCTTCGTCGACAGCAGCGCGTCGGAGGCCAGTCTCCAAATAGCGGCGAGCTTTGCAGGAAAGCTTGAGATTCGGACCTACCGCCGGCTCGATTTGGTTCCTTGGCCCGCGAAGACCAATTTCGGCGTCGCCGAAGCCCGGGGCGAGTGGATCTGCATCCTGCACGTGGACGATCTCTGGCTGCCCGGCCGGTCCAGGGCCTTGCGGGCATGGCTTTCGGGTCAATGCGGCGGCGTCCTCCACCTGCATCCCGCCTATATCGTTGACGGGGAGGGGAAAAAGCTGGGAATTTGGCGATGTCCGCTGCCCCAGAGCAAGGCTGCGGTGTCGCCACAAATCATGCTCGAGCGACTCCTCCTCCAGAATTTCGTTCCCGTTCCGGCTGCCACAATCCGACGCGAAACGTTTCTCGAAGTCGGCGGAATGGACGAGGCGCTTTGGCACACCGCGGATTGGGACTTGTACCTGAAACTGGCGGCGGCCGGAACGGTCTATTATCACCCGCAGCCATTGGCGCGCTATCGCATCCATGGAAATTCCCTGGGGGCACTGGGAAGCAGGAACCTCGGGGACTTTCGAGACCAGTTGGAAACCGTTCTCGACCGGCACATCGAAAAATTGAGCGGCGCGTCGCGCAAGGCTGTGCTTCGCCTCGCTTCGGCGTCGATCGAAATGAACACCGCGCTGGCTGCGGCGAATGCCGGCCGGCCGCTTGCGCTGGTCAAGGCCTTCGCCTCGATCCTCAAGCTTGGGCCTCTGGGAATTTACAGGTATTTCTATTATTCGAGGATAATCGACCGGGCCCTTCCCAGACTGCGGGCGAGGCTAGCCGGGAAGATTTGAGAGCCGAATTCGCCGAGCCGCGCTCGCAGCCGGCGAGGGCCGACACCGCTCGGATATGTCTCTTGCGGCTCAACCGGCGAGCGCCCGCCATGCCATTGCCGCGCCACGGAACACACGGAGGAGGATGAGGAGAGAAAGCACGATCGATTGAGACGCCAGACCGACGATCCGTGCGGTCAAGGCGAACAAGGCCGCCGCGGACGCTTTCCTTACCGGGTTAAAGGCGTTCGGCGAGACCAACATCTACAGCGCCATTCGCCCGGTCGTCGATGCGCCCACGCGCGCAGGCATTCCGGGGATGGTCCTCGTCGTCACGGACGGGCGTCCCACGGCCGGTTTCCGCGACGGCCGCATGATCATTAACTCGTTGACCGAGGAAAACAGCGAACGAAA
>JAJYIC010000293.1 GCA_021790295.1 Pseudomonadota bacterium
AGAAGCGCCGGGACGGCGATAAAGGTATAGGCGGTGTAGAGATCGCCACCTAACAGAAACCAGGTGACGACGGTGCCGAAACGGCTTCCGGCAAGCCCCCACTCGTGAAGGAGGCCGAGGTCGCCGCGCCGCCAGCGCGCCGCGACAAAGCCGAGAATCGTGATCAAGGCAAAAAGGACGACAAACACGAAAAGGGCGGTCCCGTTGATCGGCATGGGTTTTCCCCTAATCGCGCACGAGAAGGTAGACGATCAGAGTGAGAACGGCGGAAACGGGTATCCACAAAAGCTGATACCAGTAAAAGAAAGGAAAGCCGCCCCAGGACGGCTCTGCCCGGTCATAGCTGCCCACGGACAAGACGATGAGGATCGGGATGAGAAGGAGCAGGTACCAAAGGCGCGAGCCGCCGCCGCGGGCATCCTTGCCGTTCATCGCCAAACTCCCCTTCTGCCGGTTCGTGGCTCCGTATTTTCCCGATAACGCGAGCGATAGCAAATCGAAATTGCGCAGAAAGATGATTGGCCGCAAGGTCTCTCCGGCTGCGCTCTTTTCTCCCCCTCCCCGCGCCTTTGCCGCGCCCGCGCGGGAAGCCGCCTCGCCCTTCCCTTTCGCCGTCGCGTTTTGCCCGATCCCCTTTCGTCATTGACAAGAAGGGGCCTGACGGTAATCGATCGGCGAGCCGCGTTTGCGGCCTCCCGCCATTCGACAAGCGCAAAAAAAGGAAGGAATTGTCCCCATGGAGATCCGGCTCGACGGCAGAAGCGCCCTTATCACCGGCGGCAGCAAAGGTTTGGGCCTGGCGATGGCCGAGCGCTTTGCCGCTTCGGGGGCGGATGTCGCAATCCTCGCCCGCAGCCCCGAAACCCTCGCCGAAGCCAAATCCAGGATCGAAAAGGGCGCCAAAGCCCGCGTCGCCGCCGTTTCCGGCGACGTTTCCAAAGCCGCCGACGTCCGCCGCGCTTACGACGAGGCGATGGCGGCCTTCGGCAAGATCGACATCCTCGTCAACAATGCCGGCCAAGCCCAGCACGGCCCTTCGGATGAACTTACCGATAGGATCTGGCAGGACGACCTCGATCTCAAGCTTTTTGCCCAGATCCGTCTCGCCCGCCTCGTCTTCCCGCAGATGAAAGAGCGCCGCTGGGGCCGAATCATCAACGTTCTCAACATCGGCGCCAAGGCGCCGGCGGCGAATAGCGCCCCGACCTCGGTCAGCCGCGCCGCGCAAATGGCGTTCTCCAAGGTTCTCGCCGGAGAGGGCGCGCCTTACGGCATTCTCGTCAACTCTCTCCATGTCGGCGTCATCGTCAGCGACCAGATCGTCCGCCGCCACCGCCGCGAAGCCCAGAACGTCTCTCTCGAAGAACTGATCCGCAAAAGCGGGGAAGGGGTTCCTCTCGGCCGCATGGGCCGCGCCGAAGAATTCGCCAATATCGCCTGTTTTCTGGTTTCAGACGCGGCCTCTTATGTCACCGGTTGCGCCATAAACGTCGACGGCGGCCGCTCTCCGGTCGTCTGAGGGCGCGCGCAACGCCAAAGCGGGTTCGCGACCGTTCGCTCGGAAGCACAGCTTCAATCGTTGGAGAGGGGCGATGGACGATCTCTCGGAGATCCTCGAAGAGGGCGGAGCGGAGCGCCTTGCAAGCGGCTTTCGTTTTACCGAAGGGCCGCTCTGGCACCCCGACGGCTTTTATTATTTTGTCGATATACGCCAAAGCACGCTTTACCGGATAAGGCCGGGAGAGCCGCCCGAAATCCTGCGCAGAGAGACGGGCGAAGGCAACGGCACGACTTTCGATCTCGAAGGCCGTCTCGTCATCTGCGAAGGGGGCAACCGCCGCCTGACCCGGTTCTCCGCCGACGGCAAAAGCGAGGTCCTGATCGACCGCTTCGAGGGCAAGCGTCTCAACCGGCCGAACGACGTCGTCTGCAAATCCGACGGAAGTCTCTGGTTTACCGACCCCGCTTTGCGCGTTCCCGTGGCCCAACGCGAGCTTTCTTCTGCCGCCGTCTATCGGCTTTTGCCGGAGGGTGAGGCGCGTCTCGTCGTCGAATGCGAATATCCGAACGGGCTTGCCTTCTCGCCCGACGAACGCATCCTCTATATCGCCAACACCCGCTTTACCCAATACATCCACGCGGTCGAACTCGACTCCGCCGGAAACGTCCGCCGTCGGCGGATTTTCGCCGACATGTCTGCGGACGAAAAGGACGGCGTCCCCGACGGCATGAAGGTCGACAGCCTCGGGAGGGTGTTTTGCACCGGACCCGGAGGGACCTGGGTTTTTACCCCCGACGGCCGCCGTCTCGGCATCATCAGGACACCCGAGATCCCCGCCAACATCGCTTTTGGCGGCGCCGATCTGAAGACCCTGTTCTTTTGCGCGCGCAGTTCGATTTACAGCCTTCGCGTCAAGACGCCGGGGCTCCCTCATCCCTGGCAGCGCTTGCGGGCCCGTTGAGGGACCCGGCGGGCGGGGATGGCGATTCTGCCCGCGGAAGAGTTTTCGACGGCGCGGCGCCTCATCGCCGTGCGCGGCTTGCGGAGCCTCGGGCAAGGGGCGCTGATGGTCGATTTCGTGCTTTATGCCCGCACCCTCGGCTGGTCGCCGCAGTTTCTCGGGACGGTTCTTGCCTCAGGGCTCCTTTTCGCTGCGATTGCGACGAGCCTTGCGGGTCCGGCGAGCGACCGTCTCGGGCGCCGGCCTTTTATCGTCGGCTATGAGGCTCTTGCCCTTTCGGGCGCGCTTCTTGCGGCTGTGAGCGCCGCCCGCCCGGTCGTCGTCTTTGCCGCGGTCATCGCCGGATACGGGCGCGGAACGGTCGGCAATCCGGGGTTTTTCGGCGTCGTCGAACAGGCCTGGCTTGCCCGTTCGGCGCCGCGCCAGGAACTTTCGCGGCTCTTTTCGCGCAATACCGCGGTCGGTTTTTTCGGCACCGCTTTGGGCGCGATCCTCGGCGTCTTGCCGCAGATTTGGGCTCGCCTGTTGCCGGGTGCGCTTGCCTACCGGCCGCTTTTTCTTTTTGCCGCTCTCTCGGAAGCGGTCTGTCTTTTTCTCATCCTGCGCACAAATGACCCGCGAACGCTCGCTTCCGGCACCCCGCAAGAGGAAGGCGATGGGCGCCTCAAACCAGAGGAGCGCCGCAGTCTCGCGCGCCTTGCTTTTGTCAATGCCTTGAACGGCCTCGGCATGGGGCTTTCGGGGCCTCTTGTCGTGTGGTGGTTTGCAGAGCGTTACGGCGTCGGCCCGGCGGCGATCGGGCCGGCGATCGCCGCCACCCTCGCCTTTTCCGGGCTTTCGGCCCTTGCCGCGGGAAAGGCCGGAGCCCACTTCGGCGCCATCCGCCTCGTCGTCGCGATGAGGGCCGCAGGCCTATTTCTCCTAGCGCTCCTCCCTTTTCTTCCGAGCTATCCGCTGGCGATTTCCTGTTACGCTTTGCGCACAATCTTGAACCGGGGCACGGCAGGGTCGCGTCAAGCCTTGGCTTTGGGGCTCGTTCCCCCGCAAAAGCGCGGCCTTGCCGCGAGCGTCAACAGCTTTTCGATGCAGTTGCCGCGGGTTTTCGGCCCCCTTTTCGCCGGTCTCTTTTTTGCCGCGGGCAGCTTCGCCCCGCCCTTTCTCCTGGCCGCTTTGTTTCAGGGGGCTTATCTCGTTCTTTATTCGCGCGTCTTTGCCCGCGAAGGCCGCGCGCGGCTTCTCCCGCCCGAGGAAGGCGGCTAGGAGCCTG
>JAJYIC010000294.1 GCA_021790295.1 Pseudomonadota bacterium
GGCACGACCCATCGCGCCGCGCGATCGGCTTTGTTCTGGGCGATTTCGGGGGCGACAGCAGAGAGAAGAGCCCGGAGCCGAACGGAAGCCTTCTCTTGATGATGAACGCCGGAGTCGAGGCGCTTTCCTTCCGCTTGCCGCTCGCCCCTTCCGGCCGATTGTGGAAGGCGCTCGTCGATACGCGCTTTTCTTCGGGGCTTCCCGCGCAGGAGCGATTTTATCAAGGCGGGGAGAATTATCCTTTGGAGGCCCGCTCGCTCGCCCTTTTCGAAAGCGGAGAGGCGCCGCAAAAAGACGCGGGCGAAGACGCCCTTACGACGAGCGGCCGATGAGCGGCGGTCGGCCGATCGAAGAAAGCCCTTTTGCGCCTCTCGCCCGCCGTCTCGGGATCGCCTTATCCTATCGCGATGCGTTCGGAGAGACCTGCTGGGCAAAAGAAGAGACGCTCGCCGCCCTGATCGAGGCTTTCGGGCTTTCCCCCGACCCGGCGAAAGCGGCGCGGGAACTCGATGCTGGGGAAAGGGAAAGCGCGTGCGCGCGTGCCCCGGCGATCGTCCTTTCAGAGCGTCAAAGGCGGTTTTCGCTGGCGCTGCCCGAGGGCATCAAGCCTCTTTCCTGGACCTGCCGTCTCGAGCCGGGCGGGGAAGTTTCGGGCGCTTTCGAAGAGGCGCGCGGGGGCGAGGGATGGGCCGCCGTTCTCCCCGACCTCTTGCCGCAAGGCTATCACGCTCTTGCCGTCGAAACGGGCGGCGGCGGGTTCGAGCGTCCTCTGATCGTCGTCCCCGAAAGCTGTTATTGGCCCGAGGATCTCGAATGCGGCTGGGGTCTTGTTTGCCAGCTTTATGGCCTCAAGGCCGCAAGCGATTGGGGGATCGGCGATTTCGGCGGTCTGCGGGTCCTGGCGCGGGAGCTTGGGGCAAAGGGCGCCGCGGTCTTGGGGACGAACCCGCTGCACGCGCTTTTCGCCGCCGACCCGGAGCGCAAAAGCCCTTATGCGCCCTCTGACCGCCATTGGCTCAACCCTCTTTATATCGACGTCGCGGCGGTCCCCGGCTTTGCCGAAGAAGGAAGAATAAAGGCGCTTTTGGAAGAGCGCTCTCTTTCCCGCAACCGCGCGCTCGCGGCGGCGGCCGAACTTGTCGATTATCCCCGCGCCGCCGCCTTGAAACGACCGCTTCTCGAAGCGCTTTATAAAGGCTTCGCCGCGCGCCATCTCGGCGCGGGCGCGAGCGGCCCTTTCCGGCAAGCCTTGAGGAAATTCCAGAAAGAAGGAGGGCGCGCGCTCGAAAATTTTGCCCTCTTCGAAGCGCTTTCCGAACATTTCTCGCCCGAACTGGGCGCCCGCAGCCCAGCCCTTTGGCCGCAGCCCTTTCGCGATCCGCTTTCGCCCGAGGTGCGCGATTTCGCTTTGCGGCACCGCGAGCGCGTCCTATTCCATCAGTTCCTGCAATGGGAAGCCGACCGCCAACTGGGGGCGGCGGCGGCGGCCGGCAAAGAAGCCGGTCTCGCCCTCGGCCTTTATCGCGATCTTGCCGTCGGCAGCGACCCGGAGGGGGCGGAAATCTGGTGCGACCGGGAATTGTTTTGCGAGCGCGCCTCGGTCGGCGCGCCTCCCGACCTTCTCGCGCGCAACGGCCAGGATTGGGGCCTTTGGCCTGTCCATCCTCTCCTTTTGCGCGAGCGCGGTTTTGCCCCTTTTATCGGCCTTCTGCGCGCCAACATGCGCCACGCGGGGGTTTTGCGCATCGATCACGTGATGGCTCTTTCCCGTCTTTTCTGGATCCCGAAAGGCTTTTCGGCAAAAGAGGGGGCTTATGTCTCTTATCCCGCCGAAGAGCTTCTGGGGATTTTGGCGCTCGAAAGCCGGCGCGCTTCTGCGGCCGTCATCGGCGAGGATCTCGGCACGGTGCCGGAGGGCTTGCGGCAAAGGCTGCGGGAAAAAGGCGTCTTGTCGTCGCGCGTTTTCGTTTTCGAAAAGGGCGAAGGCGGCCGCTTTCTCCCTCCCGCAAACTATCCGGCGCTTGCCTCGGCCCAGTTCGAGACCCATGATCTCGCAACCGTCAAAGGGTTCTGGCTCGGGCGCGACCTCGCCTGGAAGCGCCGCCTTTCCCTTTATCCCGACGAAGAAAGGGCAAAAGCCGAGGCCGCAGAGCGGGAAGGGGACCGCCCTCTTCTGCTCGAAGCCTTGGCGGCCGAAGGCCTTCTCCCGCGCGAGCGTTTCGGCGAATTTCTGGCGCCCTCGGGCGAACCCCTTTATAAGCAGGCCCTTTTCGATCTCGTCCTTGCTTTTCTCGCCCACTCTCCGGCGCGGCTTCTTCTCGTCGAACTCGAAGACGTGCTCGGAGAAAAGGAACAGCCGAACCTTCCCGGCACAATTGACGAGCATCCCAATTGGCGCCGGCGCACCCGCCTTGCCCTCGAAAAGATCATCGAGAAAGGCGATATCGGCCGCATCGCGGCTTTGATCCGGGAAGCGCGAGGCCAAGGGCAAAGCGAAACTTGACAAACCGCTTTTCTCGGTTATGAACTTTCTATCATGGATGTGAAAAGTGCCGGGCGGACGGTCGATCTTTTCGAGACCTTCGCACGCTCCCGCGCGCCGCTTTCGCTCTCGGAACTGGCGCGCGCTCTCGGTGTGCCGCAATCGAGCTGCTTCAACCTCGTTCGCGCCCTCGAAGGGCGGGGCTATCTTTATTCGCTCGGCGAGAAGCGGCGTCTTTACCCGACCAGGCGCCTCTTCGAAGTGGCAAGCGCCATCGCCGGTTCGGAGCCTCTCGTGGCGCGGGTCGAAGGGGTTCTCGCCGCCTTGCGCGAGGCGACGCGGGAGACCGTCATTCTCGGCACGCGCCGCGGCGACAGCGCGATTTATCTGGCCGTCGTCGAAGGGCCGCAGACGGTGCGGTATACGGCCGAGGTCGGCGCGCAGAAGCCTTTGCATTCGAGCGCGATCGGCAAGGCGCTTCTCTCAGCGCTCGACCCTTTGCAACTGAAAGAGAGCGTAGAGCGCCTGCCTCTTCCCGCCATGACCGCGGCGACGATCACCGATCCCGCTCTTCTCCTCGCCGAACTGGAGAAAAGCGCGAGGCGCGGCTTTGCCGAGACAAAAGGCGAGAACATCGCCGACGTCTCGGCGATCGCAAAGGCGGTCGGCATCGGCGGCCAGCTTTACGCCATTGCCGTCGCCGGACCGATGCATCGCATGGCGGCGCAAGGGCCGGCCCATCTTGCCGCTCTCGTCGAGGCTTGCGGCCGGGTTGGAGAGGGGCGGTGACGGGTCTCGTCGCGACAAGGGAAGAAGGGGGTGTCCTCTTCCTCACATTGAGGCGGCCGGAAAAGCGGAACGCCTTGAGCCGGGCGATGATCGCCGAACTCGAAGAGGCTTTCGCGCGCTGGCGCGAGGATCGCGAGATACGCCTCGCCGTCCTTTCGGGCGAAGGGGAAAAGGCTTTTGCCTCGGGGGGCGACCTCAAGGAATTGAGCGCTCTGCGGGAAGAGGCGGAAGCGCTTTCCTTTGCCAAGCAGACGCGCGCCGCGCTCGACGCCATACGCCGTTTCCCTCTTCCCGTCGTTGCGGCGTTGAACGGGGATGCGCTCGGAGGGGGCGCCGAACTGGCGCTGGCGTGCGATCTCAGGATCGCCGCGCCTCATGCGCGGATCGGCTTCCTGCAAGGGCGGCTCAATATCGGCACGGCCTGGGGCGGGGGGCGCGAGCTGTTCC
>JAJYIC010000295.1 GCA_021790295.1 Pseudomonadota bacterium
CACATCCTTCCAGTCGCGCGCGTCGATGTCGTCATCGACGACGATGATGATCTTCGTATAAAGGAACTGGCGCAGATAAGACCAGATCCCCAACATCAGGCGTTTCGCCTGCCCCGGATAGGTCTTTTTTATCGACAGAACCGCGATGCGGTAAGAGCAGCCTTCGGGCGGCAGCCAGAAATCGACGATCTCGGGAAACTGCTGCTGCAAAAGCGGGATGAAGACCT
Source organism: Pseudomonadota bacterium (assembly GCA_021790295.1). Taxonomy (GTDB): domain Bacteria; phylum Pseudomonadota; class Alphaproteobacteria; order ATCC43930; family CGMCC-115725; genus AP-15. Next base: position 228 of record JAJYIC010000295.1, read on the forward strand.
CGTTCAGGGCCTCGCTCAAGATCGAAGGCTCGTCCGGCGGCCGCCCGGTAAAGGTCGAAAGATAAATCGGCTTCTCGCGCATCGTCAGGGCCGAAAGGCGGAAGAGCGGAAAGCGATCGACCGCGTTGTAATAGCCGGTGTGATCGCCGTAAGGGCCTTCCTCGCCCCATTCATCCGGCATGACATGGCCTTCGAGGACGATCTCCGCCGTCGCCGGGACCATCAAAGGCACGGTTTTGCAAGGCACGAGATCGAGCCTTCGGCCGCGCAGAAGGCCCGCAAACTGGTATTCGGAAAGGGTGTCGGGGACGGGGGCGACAGCGGCGAGGATGGTCGCGGGGTCGGCGCCGATCACCGCGGCCGCGGGCAAAGGCTCGGCGCGCTCCCTTTTCCAGCGTTCGAAATGCTGCGCGCCGCCGCGATGTTTGAGCCAGCGCATCAAGGTCTCGCGGCGCCCCAGGACCTGCATCCGGTAGATGCCGAGGTTGAAATCGTCTTCGCGCTTGCGCCCCGGCCCTTTGGTCACGATCAGAGGCCAGGTGATGAGAGGAGCAGGCTCTCCCGGCCAGCAGGTCTGGACCGGGAGAAGGGAGAGATCGATATCGCCGCCTTTAAGGACGATTTCCTGGCAAGGGGCGGCGCCAAGGATTTTCGGCCGCATCGCCATCGCCGACCTCAAAAGCGGCAGCATCTCGAAGGCTTCGCGCCAGCCTCCGGGAGGCTCGGGCTGGCGCAGGAAGGCGAGGGTTTTGCCGATCTCGCGCAACTCCTCGGGCTCGCGCTCCATGCCCCAGGCGACGCGTTCGACGGTGCCGAAAAGATTGACCAGAACCGGCATCGAAAAAAGCCCGCCGTCGGGCTTTTTCACCTTTTCGAATAAAACGGCCGGACCCTTCTCGGCGAGAAGCCGGGTCTGGATTTCGGTCATTTCGAGAGAGGGCGAAACCGGCACCGCGACCCTCGCGAGAGCCCCTCTCGCTTCGAGGCGCCCGATAAAGTCGCGCAGGCTCGAATAAGGCATGGCACGCTATATAAAGGCGCGCGCGCCCTAAAGCGAGCGGGTCTCACCCATCCGCCGCTCTTCGAGAAGCGCCGGGGCGCGGGCGCGCAACAGGAACAGCGAAAACGAGGCCGAAAGCGAAAGCGCCGCCGTCAGAACCACCGCATCGGCGCCGAAACGACGCATCACGAGGCCGAAAAGGAGAGGGGCGAACGCCTGTATGACGCGCGCCGGGGCGCCCAAAACCCCGTTCCGCCGGCCGTAGCCTTTGGCTCCGAAAAGGGCGAGAGGGAGCGTGCCTTTGGCGATCGTCACAATGCCGTTGCCGGCGCCGTGAAGGAGCGCAAAAAGGGCGGCGCCCCGAGCCCCGAAAAAAAGCAGAACCGCGGCGCCAAAAGGATGCAAACCCGCCGCCAGACGGGCTGAAACGAGAGGGTGAAATCTGCGCAAAAAGCCGAGTTCCAAAAGCCGAGCCAGTACCTGTGCCGGTCCGACGAGAGAGGCGGCCAAGATCGCCGCCCCTTCCGAAGCGCCCGCCCTTTCGAGAAGGCGGGGAAGATGCGCCGCCATCGCCCCGGTTACAAACCAGGTCGCGGCAAAATAATAAGCGAGGACCGGCATCGCCCAGCGCGGCTCAGGGCCCGAACGGGCAAGGCCTTCGCCCGATTGCGGCCGCGCGAGAGGCGCGCCCACCGCGGGGATCAGAAACCAGTTGACCGGCATCCCCGCGACCAGGTTGACGGCGGCCCAGAATAGGACGGCTTCGCGCCAGCCGACCGCATGCAAAAGAGCGGCGGTCAAAGGCCAGCCTATGGTGCTGGCAAAACCGGCGATGAGGGTGATGCCGGTGATGGGGACGCGCGCCTTTTCGCCGTAAAGGCGGGTCAAGGCGGCAAAAGCCGGATCGTAAAGGCTCATCGCCATGCCGAGGCCGAGAACGGCCCAGGCCGCCACAAGGCCGGCAAGCCCTTGCGCCGCGGCAAGAAGAAAAAGACCCGAAGCGATGACGAGATGGGAGAGAGCCAGAAGCGCGCGCCCGCCGAAACGGTCGATCAGCCTTCCCACCGTCGGCCCGAGGATCGCCGCCAGCAAAAGCGCGCCCGAAAACGCGCCGAAAAAGTCGCTTTGCGGCAAATGGAGAGAGGTGGCGATCACGGCTCCGAGGATCGCCGGAAGGTAATAGCTCGAGGCCCAGGCGATGGTCTGCGTCGCCCCCATCGCGGTGATGATGCGGACGCGAGAGGGCGGGGTTCTAGCTTTCATCGGCGGGCGCGGTCTTCTCTCCGGGTCCGAGCACCCTTTGCAGCAGGACCGTGTCGAGCCAAAGCCCGTGCTTTCTGCCGACCGCGGAAAGCGTCCCGACAAGGCGGAAGCCGAGAGCGAGGTGAAGGCGTATCGAGGCAAGATTGGCGCTGTCTCCGACGACGGCGACCATCTGGCGAAAGCCCTCTTTTTCGCATTCCCGGATCAAGGTTTCGAGAAGGCGGCGGCCGATGCCGCGACGCGCCAGATCGGCGCGTACGTAAACCGAGTTCTCGACCGTGTTGCGGTAAGCCGCGCGGGTCCGGTAAGGCGTCGCATAAGCATAACCGAGGATGGCGCCTTCGGCTTCGGCGACGAGGTAAGGCAGGCCGCGCTCCACAACCGCGGCGCGACGGCGCTTCATCTCTTCGGCGGCAAGAGGCTCGGTCTCGAAGCTTCCGTTTCCGTAAAGGACGTGGTGCGCGTAGATCGCCGCCACGGCCTCCATGTCCTCATCCTTTGCCGGGCGTATCGCAAGATCGGCAACAGAGGCTTTCCCCTCTTCGCCCACCCTTTTCAACGCGCGAAAGGACTCGCTCTGCCGGCCTTCTTCTTTGGCTTCTTTGGCTTCTTTGGGAGAGGGTTTTGCCATGGCCTTCTCATCATGCCCCGCGCCGGGCCCCAACCAAAGAAAAACCTGCGCGGTCGCCGGTTTCGGCAAAAGCCGGAGCCGACCTTTTACAAAAAGTGGCCGGCGATGATCCCGGCGAGAAAAAGCAGCCCCAGATCGCGGTTCGAACGGAATTTTTTGAGGCAATCGCCGGGATCGTCAAAAGAGGTCCGCGCCGCCTGCCACGCGAGCTGCAAAGCCGAAAGGAGAAAAAAGACCCAATAGAGGAGCCCCTCTCCGGCCGTATAGCCCGCCGCCGCCCAGAACAGGAGAGCGCCCGCGTAAAAGCCGAAAAGCCAAGGCCGCGTCCGCTCTTGAAGCGCCAGTGCCGAAGACTTGAGCCCGAGGCGCGCGTCGTCCTCCTTATCCTGATGGGCGTAGATCGTATCGTAACCGACCGTCCACAAAATGCCGCCGAGATAAAGGAAAAGCGAGGGCAGGGCGAAGCGGCCGGTGACCGCCGTCCAGCCGATCAGCGCCCCCCAATTGAAGTTGAGACCGAGAAAGACCTGCGGCCAGTAGGTGACCCGTTTCATCAAAGGGTAGCTGGCGATGAGC
>JAJYIC010000296.1 GCA_021790295.1 Pseudomonadota bacterium
TCGAAGAAGCGGCGCGCGCGGTGCCGGGAGCGCTCGATGTTTCCTCGCGAACCTCGCGAGGGGAGGCGCAGATTTATGTCGATTTCCCCTGGGGCGCCGCCATGCGCGAGGCGCTTTTGAGCGTCGATGCGGCTTTTGCCGAGGCCTTGCCGCGCCTTCCTCCCGGCACCCGCATCAAGGCCCTCGAAATGAGCCCCAATGCGCTGATGCCGTTTGTGTCCTACGCGCTCGTTTCGAACAAGGTTTCGCCCGCCGCACTCAGAGCCCTTGCGCTTTACCGTTTGACCCCGCTGTTGACCGGGATCGCCGGGGTGCGCCGGGTCGGAGTTCTCGGCGGCAAGACGCCCGAGATCGAAGTCTCTCTCGATCCGCAAAAGCTCGCTCTTTACCGCCTTTCCCTCGCCGAGGTGGCGCATGCCATCGCCGCGGCCAACACCCTCCACGCGGTCGGGCGCCTCGAAGACAACGACCGCCTTTTCCTCACCATCGCCAACGACGCTTTCACCGCGCTTTCCTCGGTCGAAAGGGTCGCCGTAAAAGGCGGAAAGGGCGCGATCCTTCGCCTCGGCCAGATCGCAAAGGTGACGAGGGGGTCGGTGCCACAATGGCTTCTCGTCGATGTTAACGGCAAGCCGGCCGTCACCTTCGACGTCTATCAACAGGACGGCGCAGATTCCCTGACGCTGGCGCGCAAGGTCGGGCAGAGGCTCGCCGCCTTTATGAAAAAGGAGCCGAAATCGATCCGTCTTTACAAATGGTACGATCAGACGGCGCTCGTCCATTCCTCGATCCGGGCGATGCAAGAAGCGATCGCCATGGGTCTTCTTTTCGCCGCTCTCGTCATCCTCGCCTATCTGCGCAATTGGCGGGTGATGCTGGTGGCGATGACGGTCGTGCCGCTTTCGGTCCTGATCACCGTCCTTTTCCTCTCCCTTCTGGGGATGAGTTTCAACATCATGACCTTGGGCGGACTGGCGGCGGCGATCGGTCTTTTGATCGACGACGTCGTCGTCATGATCGAGCATATCGCCCGGCGCGCCGGCGTGCCCGGTCTCGACAAGGCCGAGGCCCGCGTTCTGCTCGCGGCAAAGGAATTCCTCTCCCCGCTTTTGGGATCGAGCCTTGCCACCGTCATCATCTTCCTGCCGCTTGCGTTTTTGACCGGGGTCACGGGCGCGTTTTTCAAATACCTGTCGCTGACGATGACCACGGCGCTCCTCACCTCTTACGTCTTGACCGCTTTTACGGTGCCGCTTCTGGCGCGCGGCATCATCGATTTCGCCAAATGGCAGGATCCCCATCACGGCCGCGAAACCTGGCTGAAGCGCAACCACGAAAGATGTCTCAGGCTTCTGTTCGCGCATCCTTTTCTGATCGTGGCCGGGGTCCTCGTTCTCGGCGCGGGCGGGGCTTTTGCTTACGAACATGTTGGCACCGGCTTTTTGCCGAAGATGGACGAAGGCGGCTTCGTCCTCGACTATCAATCGGCTCCCGGGACCTCTCTTGCCGAGACCAACCGCGAGATCGAAGAAGTCGAAGGGATCCTCAAAAAGGACCCTTATGTCGCCACCTATTCGCGGCGCACCGGCGCCGGCCTCGGCGGCGATCTCAACGAAGCCTATCAGGGCGACATGTTCGTGCGCCTCCTCGCCTCTTCGCGCCGCCCGCCGATCGCGAAGGTCATGGACGCGATCACGAAAAGGGTCGCCCGCGAGGTGCCGGGGATCCGCTTCGATACCCATCAGCTTTTGGGCGACATGATCGGCGACATGGTCGGGCGGCGGCAGCCTGTGGTCATCGACCTTTCCGCCAAAGATCCTTCGCTTCTCCCCGTCGTGGCGAAAAAAGTGGCGCGGGCGATCGCCAAGGTTCCGGGGATCGAGCCCGCCTCCGTCGATAACGGCGTCATCCCGGCGGGCGACGCTCTCGAAATCGCGGCCGATCCTTCCGCCGCCGCCATGGAGGGCGTGACCCCGGCCGAGATCGAGGGCGAACTCTACCGTTTCCTCCACGGCAGGGTGGTCACGAGCTACCTCGGCAAGGAACAGAAGGTCGGGGTCAGGGTGTGGCTCGATCCGCCGCAAAACCGGGTCTATCGCCAGACGCTTCAACGATTGCCGATCGAGACGCCGGATGGACGTTTCTTCCCACTTTCGGCGGTCGCCCGCATCCGCTTTGTCGCCGGAGCGCCGGAAATTTCGCGCGACAATCTCGCCGAAATCGTCCCCGTGACCGCCGAGATCGGCGGCGGGCATGATCTCGGCTCGACCCTTGTGGCCGTCAAAGGCATCCTCGAGAAGCCGGGCCTGATCCCGCCCGGCGTCTCTTATAGGATCGGCGGCGCCTATAAACAGCAACAGATCGCGATTCGAGGCATGATCGAGGTATTCGCCGCCGCCTCTCTTGCCGAATTCATCCTTCTTCTTTTTCTTTACGAACGTTTTTTGATCCCGATCATTATCATTGCGAGTTCTCTTCTGGCGACAAGCGCGGTCTTCATCGGCCTCTTTCTGAGCGGGGTCGAGCTCAACATCACGGCGATGATGGGGATGGTGATGATCATCGGCATCTCGACCGAGATGGCGATCTTCCTCGTCTCGGAATTTGTCGCGCTGGCGCAAAGGATGCCTGTGCGAGAGGCTCTCATGGCGGCGGCTCTCAATCGCCTGCGTCCGATCGCGATGAGCACTCTCGCCATGATCCTCGCCCTTTTTCCGCTTGCGGCCGCGCTCTCGGGAGCGGGCGACCAGATGCTGCAGCCTTTGGCGATCGCGATCATCGCCGGGGTCGTCGTCGAATTACCTCTCGTTCTCCTGGCGATGCCTGTGGCGCTCGGGTTCGCTCTCAGCCAGAAGCCGTCTGCATCGGCGGGCGCCTCCGCTTGAGGGGGGCTTGGTCGCCTTTGAGGAAAGCGGGGATTGGCAAAACCCTTGGCGCCTGCCGATAATCGCCGAGATCCGGCTCCGCGATATGGGCTCCGCTTTCGACCTCATTTCTCTTCTGCTCGTTCTGGCGGCCTTGTTCGGCACTCTGAACCACCGCCTTTTGCGCCTGCCTTTGACGGTGGGGCTTCTCGTTCTGGCGCTTCTTTCGACGCTTCTTCTCATCGGCGCGGACGCCGCGCTGCCGGCGCTTCATTTGAAGGCCGGACTCGCCGCGCTTTTGCGCCGAGTCGATTTTCCCGTGACCTTGCTCAACGGCCTTTTGAGCTTTCTCTTGTTTGCGGGCGCGCTCGAGGTCGATTTCGGCGATCTTCTTGCCCGCCGCTGGACGATCCTTGCACTCGCGACATTCGGGACGCTGTTGTCGACGGTTCTGGTCGCGGCGGCGCTCTATTTCGTTTCGCAGGGGTTCGGGATGCCGATCCCGGCGGCGTGGTGCCTCGTCTTTGGCGCGCTTATTTCGCCGACGGATCCGGTCGCGGTTCTTCTCGTTTTGAAAAGGGTCGGGATCCCGCCCCGGCTTCAGGCGACGGTCGCGGGGGAAAGCCTTTTCAACGACGGCATCGGCATCCTCGTCTTCACCCTTGTGCTGTCGCTCGCGGGCGGCGCCGGGGTTTCCGCCGCCCGGCCTCTCGTCATCGCCGGCCTTTTTGTAAAACAGGCCCTCGGCGGCGGCCTTTTGGGCCTTGCCCTCGGTTATGCCGCGTTTTTCCTTTTGCGCCGGGTCGAGGAGGCCCATGTCGAGCTTTT
>JAJYIC010000297.1 GCA_021790295.1 Pseudomonadota bacterium
CTTCCGCGCGGCCATACATGGGCGAGGTATCGACAACGCTCCCGCCGGCCGCAAAAAGGGTCTTCAAGACCTCGCGCAAAGGAGAGCGCGCCCTCTCTTCCGCGCCGACGTCGAAAGTCGGCCAGGTTCCAAGACCGATGACCGGTATCGCCTCGCCGGTCGAGGGGATGGGGCGCGAGAGGAGGGAAGAGGCTCCTTTCAACGCGCCCTCCTTTCCTATCGAACGGGCGCGAATTCGGCCGCAAGCGCCGCGCGCAGCTCGTCGAGGTCGAGCCCATAAAGAGCGGCGAGTGAACTGGTCTCGGCAACGATCGCGTCGATCTCGCCCATCACCTTCCAGCGTTTGTAAAGATCCTCGCTTTTGAGGCCGAGCCCTTGGCCCAGAATCTCCATGATGTTTTCGACCTCGAAACTCTTGCCGCCGCCTGCATCGCAGATTTCGCGGTGGCAAGCGTGGTAGACCGTCGCCAGTGTCGACACGCCGGCTTTGGCAACCGCGGCAAGTTCGCGCGCGCGCAGCTCGCGTTTGAAGGCCGGGAGAACCGAAAGGCTGTTGCTTTGCGTGCCGACGCGGGGAACATCGATCTCGACGAGTTCAACCCCGGGAACGATCGCGAGAAGCGTCCTGACCGCCGCCTGAACCGCAGGAAAGACCGGCCTTTCATGAAGAGCGATGCGCTTTTCCACGCGTTCGACCATAAAGGGGGCAAGCGCCTCTGCCTTTCCGGCAAGGTAGACGAGAAAGGGGTCGAGAGCGAAAGGCCTTTCGCCAAAGCGCGCCTCGTAACCGGGAAGGCTCACCTCGCCGATCTGCACCTGGCAGCTCGGGCACCAGGAGAGAACCTGCTTGGCTCCCGCCGAGGCGAGAGCGTCGATCGTCCTATAGGCCATCTGCGCGTTGGCCTCGAGATCGCCTTCGCGGAACTGATAGACCCCGCAACACTGGCCCGTCCCGCCCATGACCTCGTAATCGATCCCCAGAAGATCGAGAATGTCGAGGCAGAGAAGGGCGATGTGAGGCGTCCGCAAAACGTTGCAGCCGGTGTAGAAGACGATCTCGGGAGGGCGCGCTCGCGGCTTTTGCTCTTTGAACCGCGCCAGGATTTCCGGAGGGAGCTGAAGGCGCGAGAGGACCCGCACGCTGCGGCTCATCGCCTGGAAATTCGCGCGCCAGCGCTCCTTGAGAGGCGCCCCGCCGCTCTTCCGCCGGACAAAAGCGCGGGCAAGCTGAACCATAAAACGCGTATTGATCCCTTCGGGGCAGGCCTTGATGCAATCACCGCTGCCGCTGCACACGCCGGCCCAGAGGGCCGCCTCTGCGCTGCCCTCGCCGCCGGTGAGGAGATCGAGGATGCCGGCGGCGGTCGATTCGGCAGAGGCCCCTGCGAGCCCGGCGGGAGCGACCATCGGACAGGCGCGAAAACAGGCGCCGCAACGCGTGCAAGCGGCCGCGATCGCCGCGCCGCGCGCCCTGAAATCCTCGATAAAGCCGAGGCTTGCGCCGCTTTCCCTCATCCTCTGCCTGCGCTTCCTGCAACGCCGAGCGGATAGGCTAGGGGGCGAGCCTTCGGCGATGTCAAGAACGAATCGGAAAGCCCCTCTCTCATCTGCGAAAGGGAGGTTGAAACGGCTTGCCGAAATCCCCGCTTTTCGCCAACGATGGTCGGGAAAGGGGAGGCTTGCGCAGGACCTTGCCAAAAGGCGTCCCGCCAATGGAGCTTTTATGAACGACACGCCGATGCGCTCGGGCATCTTTCTCGCGCCCTTTCATCGCCACGACGAGAACCCGACCCTTTCTCTCGCGCGCGACATGGAGCTTCTCGAACTTCTCGACGCTCTCGGCTATCACGAGGCATGGATCGGCGAGCACCATTCGGGCGGCTTCGAGGTGATCGCTTCTCCGGAGCTCTTCATCGCCGCGGCGGCGGAGCGCACCCGCCGCATCCGGCTCGGCACGGGCGTCGTTTCGCTTCCCTATCACAACCCTTTCATCCTCGCCGATCGCATGGTCCAGCTCGACCACATGACGCGCGGGCGGGCGATGTTCGGCGTCGGGCCGGGAGCGCTCGTTCACGACGCCCTCAAAATCGGCATAGACCCCGACCGCCAAAGGCCGATGATGATGGAGGCGCTCGAGGTCATCCTGCCGCTTTTGCGCGGCGAGGAGGTGACTAAAAACACCGGGTGGTTCAATCTCGTGCGCGCGCGCTTGCAGTTGCGCCCCTTTACGAGGCCGATGATGGAGGTTGCGGTCGCCGCGGCGCGCTCTCCGGCAGGCTCTCTCGCCGCCGGGAAATACGGGGTCGGGATGCTTTCGATCGGCGGCACGAGCCCGCAGGCGCTCGAACGGCAGAACGCGAACTGGTCTCTTTACGAAGAGACGGCGCGAAAAGAAGGCCATCGCCCGGATCGCCGCAACTGGCGCTTCGTCGCCATGCTCCACATCGCCGAAAGCCGCGAACAAGCCAGACGCAACGTCGCGTTCGGCCTCGAAGCCTTTTGCGACTATTTCCGCGACGTCGCCACCTTTCCCATCCTTCCGCCCGATGTCGAGGACGCTTATAATTTCATGGTCGAGACGGGCGCCGCGTGCATCGGCACGCCCGATGATGCGGTCGCCTATATCGAAAGGCTGATCGAAGGGACAGGGGGCTTCGGCGTCATCACCGAACTCGCGCACAACTGGGCCGATTGGGCGGCGACCCGAAGGCACTACGAGCTGATGGCGCGGTTTGTCCATCCGCATTTTGAGAAGAGCCGGGAGCTTATGCGCGAAAGCTACGATTTTGCAACCGCGCACCACCGGGAATTCATCGGCAAGGCGGAGGCCGCGGTGCAGGCCGAAATCGAACGGCAAGGCGGAGGCCGCGGTGAGGGCAACGAAAGCTCACCTTCGTAAAGGCATAGAGGCGGGAGAGAATTCCCTCTCCCGTCTATCGCTTGAGGCTGCCGCGGCCCCATATCTCTCGCGGGAGCGCGCGGCGAAGGAAGAGGCCATGGACAAGGAGAACCGATTTTTCGACGATCTTGCGCGCCTTGCCTCCGGCGCGTTCGGCGCCGTCTCGGGAATGAAAGGCGAGATCGAAGCGCGTCTCAAGGACCAGCTCGAACGCATTCTCGCCGGCATGGATCTCGTTCGCCGCGAAGAGTTCGAAGCGGTAAAGGCCATGGCGGCGAAGGCCCGCTCAGACCAGGAAGATCTCGAACGGCGCCTCGCGCGGCTCGAAGCCCGCCTGCCCCGGCGCCCGCGCTCGGAAGGCGCGGCGGAGAGCGGCAAACCGGCGCAAACGCCAAAAGGCGAAGGAAGCGGGGAGGGCTGATTTTGCCGAGCCTGCGGCGTTGCGGAGAGCCTCAAGGCCGCGTTCGAGCATTCGCGGCTTCCGTTTGGCAGAGGCGGCCCGCGCTTTTCTTCACCCCGCCTGCGCCAAGCCCAAAGAGGAAGGCGTCATGAATTCTCTTTCAACCGTAGAACCGACCCCCATCCCCGGCAATCCGATCGATCTCGCCGAAGAGATCGCCGAAGCCAACGAATGGGCGCACGAACGCACCGGAGAGGAGGAGCTTCTGGTCGAGATCAAAGGCCGTTGGGGCGAATACCGCCTGGCTTTCGTCTGGCAGGAGGAGATGAACGCGATGCACTTTTCCTGCGGCTTCGAAATGAGCCTTCCCGAAGCGCGCAG
>JAJYIC010000298.1 GCA_021790295.1 Pseudomonadota bacterium
AGCAAGGGCCGCGTGCTCGTGCGCGGCAAGGATGTCACCGGGCTGCGCCCGTTCGAGGTGACGCGACTCGGCGTGCGCCGCAGCTTCCAGTCGGTGGGGCATGTACGAGACCTGCGGGTGGCCGAGGACGCACAGAAGTCGGAACCGCGGCGTCCGCTGCCCAAGGCGGATTGCCCAAAACCTCGATCCAGCGTTTCCACTGATGGTCTTCGCGCGGCGAGACCAGAACCCAGCCGTCGGCGCAGCGCAGGACCCAGATGAGGCCTCCGGCAACCTCGGTGCCGCGAAACTCGCGCCGCCGCCTTTCGAAGCCGCGCTCTCCCTCGCCATATTCCGCGAGAGGCTCGATCAGCATCTGCGCGTAAAAATCGAATTCGGCCATCTCGATCCTCTGGCCGCGCCCGCTCGTTTGCGCCGCCAAAAGACCCGAAAGCGCGGCAAAGGCGGCGGCGAGGCCGAAAGCCAAAGGCACCTCCCGGTCGGCGCCGCCGCGAGGGGGCTGGTTTTCGGGCTCGCCCACGGGGCGCGCGGAGTGATAGGCAAAACCGGAGGCAAACAGGACGGTGAGGTCGCTTCCGGCGTAATCTTTGAAGGCTCCGCTATTTCCGAAAAGGCTCAATTCGAGGATGACGAGGGCGGGGTTGGCGGCCTCCAGGGCCCCAAGGGGAAAGCCCTTTTGCGACAAAAGCGCGGGCGGGCGAGAAGCGAGGAGGATCTGGCTTCGGGCTGCCAGTTGGCGAAAAAGCCGGGCCCCGCCGGGGCGCGTCGGATCGAAGGAAAGGCTCCTCTTGCCGTGGTTGAGGGCAGCGAAAAGCGCTCCTCGGCCGAGGCTTCGCGCGGGCAAGGAAGGCTCTTCGCGGCGCAAGGGATCGCCCTCTCCCGGCATTTCGATTTTTAAGACTTCGGCGCCGAGATCGGCGAGGATGCGGGTTGCGTAAGGCGCCGCCAAACCTTCGGCCCATTCGAGAACCCGCGTTCCGGCGAGAAGCATCAGGGATCGGCGGGCGCGCTGCAAAGGGCCTTAGGGCGCAAACCCCGAAGCGGTGCCGACGGTGCATTTCTCGCCGTTCTGGTTTTCGAGCCAAACCTCGAATTCGATGCGGGTGCGCCCGCCTTCGCTTCTGCTCTCCTTTTCGAGCGCGTGCGCGCTGACGACGTCGCCCGGACGCACGGGGTGGAGAAAGGTGACCGAGATCTCGCCCCCTTCGATAAAGCCGGGGCCCAAGGCGCGCAGCATCATCTCGTTCAGATAGCCGACAAGCTGGCCGCCCTGGGTGAGGGCTCCGCGCAGGCCGCGCTTGCGCGCCGTCTCGTCGTCGCTGTGGATGTTCCCCTCTCCGGAATAGAGGGCCATCTTTTCCATGGTGATCGATTTCGTGACCGGGGCGGGTTCCATCATCGCCTTCCGTTTATTTCTTTTCGATGTCGAAGTTCTCGCCGAGAACAAGTTGCGTGCGCCGGTCGAGAGCGAGTTTCCTGCCGCTTTCGTCGGTGAAAAGGGCTTCGAAGGTGAGGAAGCGGCGTCCCCGCCTTTCGTATTTTTCGACGAGGCGCGCAACCGCACGCACCCTGGTGCCGACAGCGACCGGCGCGTAGAAGCTGAAAGCCTGCTTTGCCCGGATGTTGGCGCCGATCTCACGGTGCAGAAAATCCTGGAAGAGGGCTTGCATGCAAAGCTTCGGCACCATGTCGGGAGGCGCAAGGCGGGTCTTGTAAGGCTCTCTCGCCGCGGCGAACCAGGAGAGGTCGAGTTCCATCGCCTCGAGGTATCGATCGATCATCTTGTCGGTGACGACGAGTTCGGCGCGGCCGGTTTCCGCGCCGACCGCGACCTCGTCCCAGGTCAGTGCCATAGGCTTTTTCCTCAAGGCTGCGGGAGGGGGAATCCCCTCCCGCGCGCCGTTGGTACAAAGGCGGCCGCTTTTAATGCGCGATCGCCTCGAGCTCCAGATTGAGGGTGCGCGGACCCATCGCGGCGACCGAGACGATCACCACCGCCAAGGATGCGGCGACAAAGGCGAACACTCCCGGAACACCGCCCACTTTCAAGAAATAGGCGACGAAAAACGGGGTGACGACGCCGGCAATCCGGCTCCAGGAATAGACGAACCCGACCGCGCGGGCGCGGATCCGCGTCGGATAGAGTTCCGACTGATAGTTGTGAAGTCCGTAGGCCATCCATTGCGTGCTCGCCGCGAGCGCCGCCCCGAGAATGATCAGCCCGACCGCATTGGTGAGGGCCGAAAACCACATGCCGAATACCGCGATCAAAAAGCACGAGGTGCAGACCTGCCATTTTCGCTCCATCCGGTCGGCAAACGACATGACGATGAAGGGAAAAGCCGTCTGCGCGACCATGATGATCGCGGTGTATTCGAGGCTCTGCGTGACGTGGATGCCCTTTTTGATGAGGAGGGTCGGGATCCAGGCGAAGAAGCCGTAATACCCGACCGTCTGGAAGAAGTTGAAGAGCATCAGCATGATCGTGCGGGTGCGGTAGCGCGGTTCGAAGACCTCGGTCCAATTGCCCTCGCGCGGATCCTGGTAGTGAGGCGGATCCGGAGCCTGCAGAGGACGGCCGCTTTCGGCCTCGGCGCGCGCTTCCATATGCGCCATGACTTTCTCGGCCTCTTCGACGCGGCCCTGTTGGGCGAGCCAGCGCGGGCTTTCAGGCAAACCGAGACGGATCCACCAGACGACGATGGCGGCGACCGAGCCGATCCACACCACCCAGCGCCAGCCGTCCTGGCCGAGAAGCGTGACCGGCGGCGCCAATCGCGAGGAGATGATGTAGATCACCGGGCCGCTGACCCCGGTGATGCCGAGAAGGAAGCCGAACGCCTTGCCGCGCGCCCTTTTGGGAACCAGCTCGGAGAGATAGGCATCGACCGTGACAAGTTCGAGGCCGACGCCGAGCGCGCTGATAAAGCGCCAAATGTCGAGCCCGTCGGCGGTCGTCTGGAAGCCCATGATAAAATTAGTGATGCCGAACCAAAGAAGCGCAATGGCAAAGATCACGCGCCGTCCGAAGCGGTCCGCAACATAAGCGCCAAAGAGCGCCGCCACGAAAAGCCCGGCGAAAAACGACGCGATATAGCTCGCGAACCCCGTCATGCCGAAAAAGCTGACCGTGGTCGCGGTCATGATTTTGGCGTGGAAAAGGCCCGGAGCCACAGCGCCGATCAATCCGATGGCATAGCCGTCGAAAAAACCGCCGAGGCTAAGGAGAAGGGCCATCACCCAGATGGTCCTCGTCATCGGCAGGCGGTCAAGGCGGGCGGTGAGCTTCTCCGCCACGGTCGGCGTCCACGCCGCAGGCGCTGCCGTCCCCGTCAAAGTTGCTGAGGTCATCGCTTGCGTTTCCTTCTTCTAGGCCCCGAAAATGTTAAAGACCCCCACCGGCCGGCCGGATCTGCGGGTTCTTTTTTGTGGCCCGCATTCCTGCGCGGCGATCACGCTTGCGCCTGCCTCGACGCAAAAAACCCCCTCATTTCGCGCGATCGCGACCAACCTCTGAATAAACCATTCCGCGGAGCATTGATAGAGATCAATAAGCGCTTCGGTATGGCTGACCCGACGAAAAGAGTGCCGAGCCTTACGCCGCCTCGGCGCGAGGAGAGGGCGCGCGCGCCGCGCGGCGTATCATCTCGGCTCCTTTCTCGGCGATCATGATG
>JAJYIC010000011.1:0-9255 GCA_021790295.1 Pseudomonadota bacterium
ACGAAGGGGCGGCGCTCTCACATCCGGTTGTAGTTTGCCCGCTCGAAAGGGGTCGGATCGCCGACCTCTTTTTCGCTCAGGCACCCGCGTATGGCGTCGGCGGATTCGAGGCTGCGCGCCTCGAGCCAGCCTTCGAGCCCTTCGCGCAAGGCCTTCATCGCCCCGACCCCGTGGCGCAAAAGGGCGGAGGCCGTCATCACGACATCGGCGCCGGCGAGAAGGTATTTGATGACTTCATCGGCGCTTTCGACCCCGGTGCTGGCCGCAAGCGATCCGGGAACGCGCCCCGCGAGGATGCCGATCCACAAAAGCGGCAGGCGGATCTCGCAAGCGGTGCTGAGGTCGAGCACGGGCGAAAGGCTCAATTGCGCGAGATCGATATCGGGCTCGTAAAAGCGGTTGAAAAGGACGAGGCCGTCGGCGCCGGCGGCGAAAAGCGACCGCGCCATATGGCCCATGGCGCTGAAATAAGGCCCTATCTTGGCCGCGACCGGGATCCCGACCGCCTCCTTTACGGCCTTGACGATGCGCCAATAGCGCTCTTCGACCTCCTGCCCCGAAAGAGCGAAATCTTGCGGGATCAGGTGAAGGTTGAGTTCGAGCGCGCCGGCCCCGGCCGCTTCGATCGCCCGCCCATAATCGACCCAGCCCCGTTCGCTTTTGGCGTTGAGGCTCGCGACGACGGGGATGTCGAGAGCGGCGGCGGCGCGATGGACGAGTTCGAGATAGCTTTCCCCGCCGCTGCGGCGCGAGGCGGCCGCAGGGAAATAGGTGAGAGCCTCGGCGTTGCTTTCGATCCCCGCCGTCGACAGCCACTCGAGCGCCTGCTCGTCGTGTTCGATTTCCTGTTCGAAAAGAGAGGGCAGGACGACGGCGCCGGCGCCGTAATCCTCCAATCTGCGGAGCGCGTCGAGCTGGCCCGTCAAAGGAGAGGCCGCCGCCACGAGAGGGCTCTTCAAGCTGAGACCCAGATAGCGCGTCGTCAGATCCATGGTGCTCTCGCCCGTCGAATAAAGCCCGTTCAATAGGTACGATCGCCCGCCGCAGAGGGTGCGGAGGGCGAGCGCAGTTGACCGTCCTCGCGGCTCGCGAGCGCCTCGTAGCTGCGATATTTCTCGCCGACGGCGGCTTCGGCCCGGCGCAGCAGTTCCTCGGCTTCGGCCGGACGCGCCAAGGCCAGGGCGTGGTAACGCAATTCGTTATAAGCGTAGTCCTTGAAGGGGACGGTCGGGCGCGGCGAGTCGAGACGGAACGGGTTGTCGCCGACCTTGCGCATCGCCGGATTGTAGCGGAACAAAGGCCAATAGCCGCTTGCCGTCGCCAGATCCTGCTGTTTCATGCCGTCGCGCAAGTCGAAACCGTGGGCGATGCAATGGCTGTAGGCGAGGATCAGGGAAGGACCCTCGTAAGCCTCGGCTTCGCGAAACGCCTCGAGCGTCTGCTGCGGGTTTGCGCCCATCGCGATCTGGGCGACATAGATGTTGCCGTAAGCGATGGCCTGCAAAGCCAGATCCTTGCGCGCGATCCTTTTGCCCGCGGCCGCGAACTTGGCGATGGCGCCGAGAGGGGTCGCCTTCGAGGCCTGGCCTCCGGTGTTCGAATAGACTTCGGTGTCGAGAACGAGGATGTTGACGTCGCGCCCTGTCGAAAGGACGTGATCGAGCCCTCCATAACCGATGTCGTAAGCCCAGCCGTCGCCGCCGACGATCCAGATGCTGCGGCGCACGAGATGATCGACGACGGAGAGAAGTTCGCGCGCCCTCGGATCGCTTTCGGCCTTTTTCGCGAGCTTCCTTTTGAGCGCCGCGACGCGCACCCTTTGCGCGCGAATTTCGGATTCCTTGATCTGCGGCGCCTCCAGAATGGCGGCGACAAAGGCTTCACCGAGTTCGGGCGCGAGAGATTCGAGGCGCACCCTCGCGAGATCGAGAAGCTTGTCGGCGGCAAGGCGGAAACCGAGCCCGAATTCGGCGGCGTCTTCGAAAAGAGAATTCGACCAGGCGGGGCCGCGGCCTTCGTGGTTTTTGCTCCAGGGCGTCACCGGCAGATTGGCGCCATAGATCGAGGAACAGCCGGTGGCGTTGGCGACCATCATGCGGTCGCCGAAAAGCTGCGAAAGAAGCTTCAGATACGGGGTTTCGCCGCAGCCGGCGCAGGCCCCCGAAAATTCGAAAAGAGGCTCGAGAAACTGCACCCCGCGGACATTGGCAAAATCGACGCGCGCGCGGTCGTTGACCGGAAGCGTTTCGAAAAAGGCGATATTGGCGCGCTCCAATTCGAGCAAAGGGGCTTTGGCGACGAGATTGATCGCTTTCACCCCCGGTTCGGCAGGGCTTTTGGCGGGGCAGGCCTCGATGCAGATGCCGCAACCGGTACAATCCTCGACATAAAAAAGGAGGCTATAGCGCACGTCGGGATAACCGCGGGCGTTGACGGGCGCCGATCTGAAGCCGGAAGGCGCGCCTTCGAGCCGGGCTTCGTCGAAATATTTCGCGCGGATGACGCTATGAGGGCAGACAAAGCTGCACTCTCCGCATTGGATGCAAAGTTCGGGACGCCAGAGCGGGACCTCTTCGGCGATGTTGCGCTTTTCCCAGGCGGCGGTGCCGGAAGGAAAGGTGCCGTCCGCGGGCAGAAGGCTGACCGGGATCTCGTCGCCCCGGCCTTCGAGCATTTTTGCCGTCACCTCGCGCACGAAACTGGGCGCCTTTGCCGGAACCGCCGGAGCGCGATCGAAAGCGCTCGTCGGCGCCGCCGGAACCGCGACCTCGAAGAGCCGTGTCAAGGCGTCGTCGACGGCCTTGAAATTGCGTTGCACCACCCTCTCGCCTTTTGCGCCATAGGTCTTGCGGATCGATTTCTTGATCTCGGCGATCGCCTGTTCGCGCGGCAGAACCCCGGAAATGGCAAAAAAGGCGGTCTGAAGAACGGTGTTGGTGCGCGTTTTGAGGCCCACCTCCTGCGCCACCTTGCTCGCGTCGATGACGAAGAATTTGAGCTTTTTGTCGATGATCTCTTTTTGCACCGAGCGCGGCAGATGATCGAAGACCTGTTCGGGGCCGTAAGGGCTGTTGAGGAGAAAAGTGGCGCCCTTTGCGGCGGCGCGCAAAATGTCGTGGCGTTCGAGAAACTGGAAGTGGTGACAGGCGATGAAGTTGGCCGAGCCTATGAGGTAGGGCGAGCGGATCGGGCGCGGGCCAAAGCGCAGATGGGAGATCGTTTGCGCCCCCGATTTATGCGAATCGTAAACGAAATAGCCTTGCGCAAAGAGCCCCGCCTGTTCGGCGATGATCTTGACGCTGTTCTTGTTGGCGCTGACGGTGCCGTCGGCGCCGAGACCGTAAAAAAGCGCCCGCACGACATCCTCCTCTTCGAGCGAATAGGAAGGGTCGAATTCGAGGCTCGTCTGCGAAAGATCGTCGCAAATGCCGACGGTAAAGCCGTTCTTCGGTTCGCGTTTTTGCAGTTCGGCGAATACCGCCTTCGCCATCGCCGGATTGAAATCCTTCGAGGAAAGACCGTAACGCCCGCCGATGACTCGCGGCATCCGCTCTCTCCGGCCGCAAGAATAGGCCTGCGCGAGAGCGGCAACGACATCGAGATAGAGAGGTTCCCCTTCCCCGCCCGGTTCTTTTGTCTGTTCGAGGACGCCAACGGCGCGGCAGCTTTGCGGCAAGGCGGCGAGAAAATGCGCCGCCGAAAAAGGGCGGAAAAGGCGCACCTGGACGACCCCGACTTTTTCGCCTTGGCGGGCAAGCGCTGCGGCCACCTCGCGCGCCGTCTCCGCGCCCGAACCCATAAGGACGAGGACCCGTTCGGCGTCCTCTGCTCCTTCGTAATCGAAAAGGTGGTAGCTGCGGCCCGTGCGCGCCGCAAGCTCGTCCATGACCCCTTGCACGATCTCCGGAAGGGCGGCGTAGAAAGGATTGACGCTTTCGCGCGCCTGGAAAAACGTGTCGGGGTTTTGCGAGGTGCCCCGGATGAAAGGATGTTCGGGGTTGAGAGCCCGCGCGCGGTGGGCGCGCACGAGTTCGTCGTCGATCATCGCCTTCAGATCGCTTTCGCCGAGAAGGGTGAGCGTATTGACTTCGTGCGAGGTGCGAAACCCGTCGAAAAAATGGAGGAAGGGAACCCGCGATTTGAGCGTCGCGGCGGCGACGAGGAGGGCGCTGTCGTGCGCCTCCTGGACCGAACCCGAAGAGAGGAGGGCAAAGCCCGTAGAACGCGTCGCCATCACGTCGGAATGGTCGCCGAAGATCGAAAGCCCTTGCGTCGCCACCGAGCGCGCGGCGACATGAAACGTGGTCACGGTCAATTCGCCCGCGATCTTGAACATGTTGGGGATCATCAGAAGAAGGCCTTGGGAGGCCGTGAAGGTGGTCGTCAAAGCGCCGGCCTGAAGGGCTCCATGCAAGGTCCCGGCGGCTCCTCCTTCGCTTTGCATCTCCTGAACGATGGGGATGTTGCCCCAGATGTTGGGGATGCCGGCGGCGGCCCATTCGTCGGCAAGTTCGGCCATCGGCGAAGAGGGCGTGATAGGGAAGATGGCGCAAACCTCGTTGAGCCGATAAGCGATATGGGCGACGGCCGTGTTGCCGTCCATCGTCGCGACGTCCCTTTCCATCATTCCGCCCTCGGTTCGGGCAGCATCTCGATGGCGTGGCAGGGGCACTCGCCAAAGCACACCGCGCAGCCCGTACATTTGTCGTAATCGAAACGGTAACGCCGTCCGGGGCCGAGCTTCTGGATCGCGTCTTCGGGACAGGCGGCGTAACAGATGTCGCATTCGAAGCAATTGCCGCAGGAAAGGCAGCGCCTGCTTTCGTAACGCGCCTCCTTTTCGCCAAGACCGGAGACGACCTCCTCGAAACCGCTCAGACGCTCTGCCAGGGCGAGAGTCTTTTCGAGGCTCGGATCGGCGTCGCTGTAAACCGGAAGATGAAGCATCCCGAAACCGACGAGAGGATGTCTTGGGGGCCTTTCCAGGCGTTTGCCGCGAAGCCAGGCGTCGATGGTGCGCGCCGCCCGTTTGCCGTGGCCGACGGAGACGGTCACCGATTGTTCGCCCGGGACCATATCGCCCCCGGCAAAGATGCCGGGATGCCCCGTCATCATGTCGGCGCCCACCGTCACGGCCCCGTCGGCGGCAAATTCGATCCCCGGAACCTGGCGTAAAAAGCTGCTTTCGCTTTCCTGGCCGAGCGCCAAGACGATCGCATCGGCCTTCAACGTCTCGAACCGTCCGGTCGGATGAGGCCGGCCTTTGGCGTCGAGTTCCATCATCTCGACCGTAAGATCGGGTCCGATGATTTCCTTGATCGTCGTCAGCCATTTGATCTTGACGCCTTCGGCGATCGCTTCGTCGGCTTCGAAAGCGTGCGCGGGCATATGGGCGCGGTCGCGGCGGTAGACGATCAGAGCCTCTTCGGCGCCGAGGCGCTTTACGGTTCGCGCCGTATCCATCGCCGTGTTGCCGCCGCCGTAAACGACGACGCGGCGGCCGATGCGCGGTGCCTCGCCGGTGGTGACGTTGTGGAGGAGCGAAACCGCGTCCAAAACCCGCACGGCGTCGCGCGCCGGTATCGCGACATGTTTGCCGATGCCCGCGCCGATGGCGATAAAGACGGCGTCGAACCCGCCTTCCCTCTTTTCGCCGAGAACGTCTTCGACCTTATGGTCGGTGAGGATCCTGACCCCCATCGCCTCGATGCGCCCGATCTCGCGCAACAGTTCCGCGCGCGGCAGGCGGTAGGCGGGAATGCCGAAATGGGTCATTCCTCCGGGGAGCGGCCCCGCTTCCCTGATCTCGACCATATGGCCGAGGCGGGCGAGATGATAAGCGGCCGAAAGACCGCAAGGCCCGGCGCCGATGACGAGAATGCGCTTGCCGCTCGGCGCCCCCTCGATCTTCAAAGGCCAGCCTTTTTCGCTGGCGAGGTCGCCCAAAAAGCGCTCGACGGCGTGGATGCTGACCGGCGCATCGAGTTCGCCCCGATTGCAGGCGCTTTCGCAAGGGTGATAGCAGACCCGCCCGTGCACCGCCGGCAAAGGGTTGTCGCGAACGAGAACCTCCCACGCCTCGCGGTACTTGCCAGCTTGCGCGAGGCCGAGCCAGGCCTGGACGTTTTCGCCTGCGGGACAAGCCTCGTTGCAAGGCGGGAGAAGATCGACATAGAGGGGGCGCCGCCAGCGGAAAGGACCGGCTCCCTTTCCCCGGGTCAGATCGACGACCGGCGTCATATCGCTCGGTTTTATGGCCACGCGTCAACGCTCCCCCTTTGGCGGCGGGCGGGAGAGAAAGGCCCGATCGCGGCCTCGGCTCCCGCAATAAGCCGCGTTTCCCGCGCCTCTTGCCCTGATCGAGATCAATCGCGCCGGGAAACTCCCGCGCCCCTCGCCGCGACCGCGGGCCGCGGCGGCCAACGGATCGGCGCCTTTGCAAAGAGGCGAGAGAGCGCCCCGAAAATTCGGGGGGCCACGGCTCTGCCGCTCAACTCTCGACGGTGCGCCGCTCCACCGCGAGCATCGCCTCGAGGCCGATCGTCTCGTGCACCCGCGCCTGCTCGGCTGCGGGGTCGCGGCCAAGATTGGGGTCGTTCTCACCGCGGGCAAGGCTGCGGTAACACTCGCCGAGCGCTTTATGCATGCTGAAGAACGGGGTCATCGAATCGACGAGGAGGCGAAAGCCGAGCGCGAAAAGCTCCCTTTGCGAAAGAGGGCTTTGAGCAAGGCCGCCCGGTCCGGTCATAAACATCAGAGGCGGCGGCAGGCGCTCGCCGACGGCGCGCAGGTGCTCGGGTTCGCGCGTCGTCACATAAAGGATGTCGGCGCCGGCGCGGTGCAAGGCTTCCCCGCGCCGCAAGGCCTCGTCGAGGCCGGCGTTGCGAGCGGCATTGGTGCGGCCGATGATCAAGAGATCGCCCTCGCGCCGCGCCGCCGCCGCTTCGGCGATCTTCGCGACCATCAGTTCGAGAGGGATGATGTGCTCGATGCCGATGTGGTGATGGGCGCGTTTCGGCAGGATCTGATCCTCGATCTCGATCGCCGCGAAACCGGCCGCCTCGCTCATCGCGATCGTGCGGTGGATGTGCATCGGGTCGCCCCAGCCGCAGGCGGCGTCGAGGATTAAAGGAAGGTTCGAGACGGTGCGGATCTCGATCCCCGCCGAGACCATCTCGCTCAGAGAAAGGTTTGCTTCCGTGCCGCATTTGATGTAGCCCATCGCGCCGCCGCCGAGGTAAAGGGCGGCAAAGCCCGCCGCCGCGGCAATCCTCGCCGAAATCGGATCGAAGACGAGAGGGGCGAAGACCGGTTCGGGCCCCGCGAGCAGCCTTTTCAGATCGTTCATCTCTGGCGTTCCTCCGGCGCCGCCCGGACCGCGAGAAGGGAAAGCCGCGCCCGGGCAAGCCGGGAAAGGCTAGCGCGCAGAGAGGCCCCGGTAAAGCGCGCGGCGCCACCCTCGGCGAGCGCTCCTGTCTCGATTCAGCAGCTGTTCGAGGGATTCTTCTCGGCCCAGACGATGCAATACCCTTGCGCCTTGATCCGCCCGGCGACGATCTGGCAATGCCCCGGCTCTGCCGGGTCTTTCGCCGCGAGGTAATGGGCGCAGTTGGCGCAATGTTTGTGGCCGTAAGGATGATCCTGATAGGAGACCGCCCCTTTTGCCAATTTCGCTTCGGCCTTGGCGAAGGCAAAACGGGCCGTTCCGGCAAAAAGGCCGGCGGCGCAACAGTAAAGCCATTGGCGCCGGGTCGGACCTTTCGCGCTTGCGGATTGCGCTTGCCGCTCACGCATGGAGAGAGGCTTCGGACACGGGGCGATTCGAGGCCGCCCCATAACGTAAGCGCGCCTCTACCAGCGCCTCTTCGACGGCTGCGGCGACGGCTTCGAGATAGGCGCTTCCGCTCCCTTTGAGGAGGCTGCAGAAAAGGTCGAGCCAATCTCCCGCATGCTCGGAAAGGAAAGCGGCAAGGACGCCGTCGGCTGCGGCGTTCTCTCCCTCTTCCGCTTCCCGGGAGGCGACGAGCCCCGAAAGATAGGCGAGCACGACGCCCGCCTGGTCGAGAGGGCGATGGGGTCCTTGCAGCATCGGGTCGATCTCGAGACGCAAAGGATCGAAGCCGGCGGCCTCGTACCAGGGCGCCAAACCGTCGCCGCCGTCATATCGGGGAGGCGGGAAATGCCACCAGTCTTCCTTCCCGCCTTTCACCAGCTTTCCTTCTCCAAGGACATGGGCATAAGAGGGCAGAAAGCGTCCCGACTGAGGCACGCACAGCACATCGTAAAAATTCTGCCTTGCCTCCTCGCCATCGAGCTCGAGGCCGGCGCCTTCCTTGAGAGCCGCCAGAACCGCGCTCTCGGGGGGGCGCAAAAGGAAGGCGGCGGACGCGGCAAGCAGGCGCGAAAGCGCCGGATCAGACATTGAGAGCGATCTTTTCGATGCGCGCGCGCGTGTTGAAAAAGACGACGCTGCCGCCGGTCATATCCATCAGCGACATCTCTTCGACATCGGGATCGCGCCGCATGATCGGGTTGAGATGGATGCCGGTGCGGCGGACGCGGTCGCCTTCGATGCGGTTGCCGCCCATCCGGTAGTTGCTCGCGCCGTAACCCCAATGGCCGTAGCCGACATTGAAGGCGATGACCCCGGGGCGTATGCCCTCGATCACCCGCGCCATGCCTTGGCGCTTGCCGTGAGGGGTAATGACCCACACCCTCTCGCCGTCGCGGATGCCGAGGCGGCGCGCATCCTCGGCGGCGATCTTGATGCCGTTGTCGGGGGCGATCTGCCGCAGAACATAGTTCGAGGAAAGCCGCGAATGCGACTGCAAGGCCCCTTTGAGGGTGATGATGGTAAACGGCCACTCTTTATAGTCGTCGAGCTGTTCGAGAGGCTTGCCGAGTGCGGTCGCGGGAGGAACCCAACGGGTCGTGCCGTGGAAATAGGCGCCGGTCATGCTGTTGCGGGTGATCGCGGTCTCTTCGGCATAAAAGTGCAGGCTCTTCGTAAAGCGGTAGGCGAGCGCGCCGCCTTTGCGGGCGCCGCTTGCGGGTTCGAAGCGCCCTCCGCGCACCATCACGCCCTCGACCTTCGGCCATTCCGAAGGCTTCAAGGCGGCTTCGAACTCCTTGCGGAAAGGCGCGAGATCGGCGATGGCGATCTCCTCGGTGCTTGCTTCCGGCACCTCGTCGCCAGCGACCCCTTTGGTAAAGGCGAGGTTTGCAGTGGCTTTCAGATACCAATCCTCGCGCCGG
>JAJYIC010000011.1:9265-18305 GCA_021790295.1 Pseudomonadota bacterium
CTTGCCTTCGGCGTCGGGAATGGCATTGGCGCCGTAGCCGGGCATGCCGATGCGTTTGGCCACGTCGATCAGAAACTCCTCCAGACACATCTGCCGGCCGTCCGCGGTCTTCGCCGTCAAATTCACCATCGGCCAGCGCAGGCCGGTGCCTTTGGTCAAAGTGGTCGGGTAGGTATCCACATGGCACCAGCTTTCGAGGAAGCTCACATCGGGGACGATGTAATCGGCATACATGCTGGTGTCGCCGACGACGATGTCGGAGGCGATGATGAGGGGGATGTTTTTGGGATCCTTGACGGCCTCGACAAAGGCGGGGTTGCCTTGGCTCGGGACGCTGTAAAAAGGCGTCGCCTTGTGCCAGATGAGGATGTCGGCGGCATAGGGATACCGTTGCACCGCAGAGGGAAGAACCTCGCTAAAGACGGCAAACCCCAGCGGAAACCACGGCCTTTTGGCGGGATAGGGGTTGGCGCCGGCGGCGCGTTTCCTGCGGTATTCGCTGCTCTCTTCATAACGCACGCCTTCGCGCGAGATCGGCACGCCATAGGCAAGGCCCGCCGCCTTCGGCACGGCCATCACCGCGTATCGGCCTTTGGCTATAGGGTAGCCGCCGCCGCCGACCGTCAAGCCTCCGGTCTCGTTGAGATTGCCGACGAGAAGGTTGAGAAGCAGGATCGCCGCGCCGTTGTAATAGCCGTTCGGATGCTTGACCGGACCGCGGTAATTGGTGCTGACGGCGCGCTTGCCGTGGCTGGTAAATTCGCGCGCGAGAGCGACGATGCGCTCCTTTTCGACGCCGCAGATGGCGGCGTATTGGGCAAGGCTGTGCTCTTCTGCGGCTTCGCGCAAAAGGCGGAAGGCGGTCTTGACGGCGATGCCGTTGACGGCGCCGGCGAAATCGAGCGTGCCCTTTGCCGCCTTTGCCGCCTCTACCGGCTTGCCGCTTTCGGGCTCGATCACCACCCGGTCGGCTTCGCCCTTTGCCGCGGACTTGCCGAGACCGGCGAGTTCGGCCGTCAAAAGGGTGCGCGCCTTCGGGTGTTTCTCATCGACGATGACGAGATGGGTGGCGTCGGTGTGCGAGAGTTCGCCCACCGCTTCCGCCGCCTTTTGCGAAGGCGCGGCGAGATAGCGCGCATCGTAGCGTTTCTCTTCGATGATCGAGCGTATCATCGCCATTGCCAAAGCCCCGTCGGTTCCCGGAGCGATCGGCACCCAGTTGGCGCGATCGCCGATGACGCCGCCGCGGCTCAAAAGCGGATCGACCACAACATATCTGAGGCCGTCCGGTTTCGCCCTTGCCGCGGCCGCGAATTTCCCTTGGATCTGCATCGGGAAATTGGCGTCTCCCGGCTGCGTGCCCCAATAAATGATGAACTTTGCTTCGCGGACGTCCGGCTGGGTCATGTTGACCCCCGGGTAAATGTGGCGCGTGGCGACGTGATGGGAGAGTTCGCAAATATTGACGTGATCGTGGACGTTGACGCTGCCGAAAGCGTTGCCGAAACGCTGGGCGAAAGCCATGCGGCTGCCGACGATGCGCCCGCCTTGGAAGACGAAGCCGTTGGTGCGGTGGCCGAGTTCGGGCGCTTTCGGGTCCATCAGCTCCTTGCGCTTGGCGTAAAGACCTTTGAAGCCCAGAACCTCGAGATCCTTGCTTTTGGGGTCTCCGGTGTCGGCGAAAATCTTGCCCCCGTCCGCGGTTTCGGCGATGAGCCTTTCCCAGGAGATCGGCTGCCATTGGCCACTGCCGCGCGCGCCTTTGCGCTTTAACGGCACGGTGATGCGGTAGGGGTCGAAAGCGGTTTGAATGCCCGCGTTGCCGCGCGCGCACACCGTTCCGGGAAGCCGCGCGGTATCGATCAAAGGCGTATTCACCGGCACGTAATCGGCTAAGGTGTTGGGGTGGTAGGGGTTGCCGATGATCCTTTGCACGCGGCCGGTCTTGCGATCGATCTTGACCCTGAGGCCGCACTCGCTGTGGCATTGCAGATCGACCGTGTGGCGCAGGGTCCATTGCGGGTTCGCCTTCAAGGCGCCGCTCTTGCCGTCGCGCAGCCACTCGGGGCTGTCGCTATTGCCGTAGATCGGGTGCAAAGCCTTGCGGCCGCGATCGTTGAACGGAACGAGGTGGTAAAAGGTGTCGTAAAAGCCGCCGAAACCGGCGCCGATGCCGCCGACGGCGGCGGCCTTGAGGAAACTCCTGCGGTCGACCATGAAAACGCTCCCCAAAAGGATTATCCACCGCTCAATGTGCCGAAGGCGCGCCAAGCTCCGGCGACCGATCGGCCGGAAGCGCGAGGAGGAGGGCGGCGAGGATGCCGAGGAAGGCGAGCAGGCTGAAGACGGTGTAGAACCAGGTCTCCCCGCTCGGGCTAAAGGTCTGGTAGCCGGCGCCGCTGCGGTTCAAGGCCTCGCCGCCGATAAGGACCAGCATGCGCATCGCATAGCTGCCCCACATCACGGCAAGCGCGGCCAGAAAGAGCGCCCAGAATCGGCGGCCGAGCGGCGTAACCACCAGGATCAGAGGGACGACGACGCCGACGACGGTCCAGTTCCAGAACACGGTCCCCGCATAAGGCCCCATGTAAAGATGGGCGGCGCGCAGGTCTTCGATGCCGCCGAAGCGTCCGATCCACCACATCCAGCCGAACCACACCACCGCTTCGACGGCGATGCTGACGGCGGCCGTCCAGCGCAAAGGTCGCGACAAGGGCTGCGCCATTTTCCCGGTCGCGAGCCAGGCGAGGAGGGGCAGAACGGCTGCCATCATGAGTGCGCCTTGGGCGATCGCGCTCGCCATGAAAAGAAGCGGTTGCGCCGGCGAGTTCCACACCGCAACCCCGTGTTCGTTCATCAGGAAGATGCCCGAATACATCGGCGCGAAAAGCGAGAGAAAGACGAGGATGCCGACGATCGCGCGGCGCGGGCCGGCGCTCTCCAGAACCGAATAATGCCGGCTCCACAAGGAGAAGAAGTCGGCAAAAGCCCTCCCGCCGGGCTGGAGGCGCGCGATCGCCGCCCCCAGCGCCTCGCGGTCCATGGCCTGGAACGTCAGCCACCAGCACAAGGCGAGATAAAGCGGCAGAAGGATGATGCCGTATTTGATGATGGCGGTGTCCCACACCTGCCAGCCGAGAAAATACCCGTAGATGATGCGGGAAGGCTGTTCCACCTCGGAAAGCACATTGAGAAAACCGGTGACGATGAGCGCCGAGGCCAGAGGCATGGCAAAACGGTATTCGACGCCCCTGCGGCGGCCGGCGACGACATAAACCGCCCAGATGAGGGTCAAGCCTCCAGCCGCGCCGAGAAGCCAGGAATAGTTTCCGAAAAGAAGCGAGAACGGCCGCGAATGAGCGATGTTGAGGAGTTCGTGCAAAGGGACGGCGGCGGCGACCGGCCCCGGAGTGGTCAATGGATTAGCCATGAACGGCCTCCTTCTCGCGCGCGATCGTCCAGGTCCCGGCGGTCTCGCTTTCGGCGTTTTTGAAGCCGGCCTCGGTGAACATCTGCGACCACAATGCCGGCCGCCCGGGAAGGTTGTTCTGCAAGGCGTCGGGAAGGCCGATATAAAAGACACGCGGCTGGTTCCCGGTGCCGGGCTTCAAGACCTGCACCGACTCGCTTTCGATCTGGCGGGTGACGGGATCGCGAGGGTCGTTGAGATCGCCGAATTGCCGCGCGCCGCCGACGCAGCTCTCGACGCAAGCCGGCAAAAGGCCCTGGTCGACGCGCTGCGCGCAGAAATTGCACTTGTCCGCGGTCTTTGTGATCGGGTTCATAAAGCGGGCGTCGTAAGGGCAGGCGTTGACGCAAGAGCCGCAGCCCCAGCACCTGTCGTAGTCGATGACGACGATCCCGTCCCGGCGCTGCCAGGTCGCGCCCGCCGGACAAACCTCGATGCAGGAGGGGCGTTCGCAGTGATTGCAAAGGCGCGGCAGAAAGGCGCGCCGGGCGGCGGGATAGGTTCCGATTTCGAGATCGGGAACCCAGGTGCGGAAGCTGCCTTCGGGGATGTTGTTCTCGAACTTGCAGGCCGCGGTGCAGGACTGGCAGCCGATGCATTTGCGCAGGTCGATCAGCATCGCCCAGCGCTTTCCGGCAAATCCCTCGACCGCGAGAGCGCCGTCCTTTTTCGCGTAAGCGTAAGGTTCCGGTCCGTGGAAGCGGTAGAAATCGGCGCCGGCTTCGCGCCCGGTCGCGACGGTTTCCGGCACCGGCGATCCTTGCGCCGCGGTTTTGAACTGCGCCGCAGCATGGTTGTGGGACGCAGCCGCGGCGGCTCCGGCCGCGGCTCCGGCGAGCACTCGACGCAGCAACTGGCGCCGGCTCGGGGGCTTTCCGTCGATCGGCGACTCGCTCTGTTTCATCCTCGCCCTCCGCCCTGTCATACCTGGGTATCGTATAGGCCGTGCTGCGGTGCGGCGTCGTTGATCTGCGTCAATTTATGAGAATGGGTCGCAACAGCCGCTGCGCCGCCTCACCGCCCTAAAGGCGTGCGAAAACGGCGGTCGACCCGGGTCGAGTGTCGCCGGAATGGGCTGGGGGCCGCAGCTAAAGGCCCAAACGCGCGTGCCGCGTTCATTCTCTGCGGCTTTCTGTCGCGCTAGACCGTGGTCGGCTCTTTCGCTTCCTGATGCCAGGCGAGAAGGCGTCGGCGTAAAAGCGCCATCCCTTTGACGAGGAGAAAACCGGCGATCGCGATTTCGAGAATATCGGCAAAAACGCCGGGGGAATCGGCAAAACGCGACGCCGCGATCATCGCTCCGCCGAGGCCCGGGCCGCCCATCAGCATCTCGGTGACGACGGTGACGATCATCGCCACCGGCAAGGCGACCTGAAGCCCGGTCATGATCTGCGGCAAGGCGGCGGGCAGCACGATTTCCCACAACAGCCGGCGGCGGCTTGCGCCGAGGCTTTCGGCCGACCACAAAAGCTCTTTTTCGACCCCTTCGGTCGCCGCCATCGCGGCGGTGATCACCGGGAAGATCGCGTTGAAGACCACCATCGAGATCTTGGAGAAGTCATAAAGCCCGAACCACAGCATGAAGATCGGCAAAAAGGCGATCTTCGGCATCGGGAAGGCGACCGAGACGACGGGATCGAAAAACCAGCGGACGACGGCGTTGCGCGCCATCAGGATGCCGAGCCCGACCCCCGCACAGCCGGCGACCAGAAAGCCGAGAAAAGTGCGGTAAAGCGTCGGCCCGAGATTGGCGAAAAGCGCGCCCGAAAGCGTATCCCCCGCCATTCGTTCGACGACGGAAGAAAAGGAGGGCAAAAGAAAACTGCTGACCCAGCCGCTGCGAGCAAAGGCTTCCCAGAAAAGAAGAACGGCAAGGATCGAAAGGCTGCCTCTAAAGGCGCGCCCGATGAGGCAGAGGGCCTCGAGAAGCGAGGCCGCGGGGTGCGGGCGCTCGAAACTCAGGCCTTCGCTTATCCGCGCCATCTGAGAAAGCGCCGCATCAAAAGAAGAAAGGCGCGGTCGGCGGCAAAACCGAGCAAAGCCACGGTCAGCACGACCGCAAACATCGCGTCATAGACGCCGCCGTCCCCGAGCCAGCCGATCATGTAGCCGAGGCCCGCGCGCGCCGCGATCAATTCGCTCGCCACCAGAAGCACAAAGGCGAAAGCAAGGGCGATGCGGATGCCGGAAAGGATCTCAGGCAAAGCGCTCGGCAAGACGATTTCGAGAAGCACCCGAGCCTTCGAGGCGCCGAGGCTTCTGCCCGACCAGACCAGAACCTCCTCGGTGCCGCGCGCGCCGTTGAAGGCCGAAAGCGTCACCGGAAGCATGCAGCCGAGAAAAATGAGGACGATCTTCGAGGCGCTGCCGAACCCGAGCCACAACACCAGGATCGGTATCAAAGCCGATTTCGGCATCGGATAGATCGCCTGGACGAGAGGATCGAAGGTGGTGCGGACCCATTTCGAAGAGGCCATGAAGACGCCGAGAAGGGTTCCGCAAAGGACGGCGAGAGCGAGCCCCGCCGCCGTGCGCGAAAGCGAGACGGCGGCGTTCCTGATCAGATCGCCGCTCGAAAAAAGCCCCCACCAGGCGGCGAAAACCCGGTCGAGAGGAGGAAGCGTCAGATGCGAGACGAGCCCGAGCCGGGTCGCTCCCTCCCACAAAAGCGCAAGCAGAAAGATCGGCGTATAGCGCCACAAACCGCGCAGGAAGGGCGACCCGATCCCGCCACCGCCGAAGGCGAGGGCAAAAGGCGCTCCTTTGTGCCCGCCGCCGGCCTCACCTTCGGTCTTATCAAGAGCCATGGCCGAGAAGACGCTTCTTTGCCGCTTCGATCAGCGACAGATCGACATATTTCGGCGAGACGACCACCCCCTTTTTGATGACCTTGTACTTGACGTCGGTATTGATCTCTCTCTGCACCGCCGCAACGTTCGGCACGAGATAGGGATCATGGTAGAAATCATGTTTTGTAAAGGCGAACAGGAGGTTCTTTTCGGGCTGGTGCGTCACCTTGGCGAGAATGGCAAGCGCGGCTTTGCGGTTTTTCGGATCGAAGAACCAATGGGCCGCGGGGGTGTAGTCGGTGAAAAAGGCGATGAGGGCCGGGCGATGGGCGGCGATAAAATCGGCCCGCATGGCCCACAAAATCGTCTCCGAGACGCCCATTACCTGCGCCGCCGTAAAAAGGACGCGGTATTTGCCGGTCGCCATCAGGTCATGGGCGAACTGCGGCAAAAGCTCGATCATGTCGACCTTGCCCTCTTCGAGCATCGCCGGCTGGTTGGCGAAATTGGCTTCGACGGTGGTGAAGTCGCTGCTTTTGATGCCGTGACGGCGCAGCATCACGCGCATCGCCGTGTCGGCCGCCGAACCGATGACGTTGGTTGCGACCCTTTTGCCTTTGACGTCGGCGATGGTCTTGATGGGGCCCGCTTTGGCGACGACGTACTCGCCCGGGAAATAGCCTTTGTGGCCGGTCTGCAAGACGTCGGCGACGAGCTTGATGTCGAGATGCGCATTCGTTATGGCGAGAGCGAATGCGGCGTCCGAAAACGGCACGATCTGCAGATCGTTGAGCGCAAGCGCCGAGATCTCGGCGGTAGTGCCGCGGAAGCGGATCGTCTCGAATTTATAGATCTTGCCGTTTCCGGGCATGATCTCCGGGTGCTCTTTTGCCAGCTCGGCGACGAGAGGGGCGAGGTGGCCCGGGGTTTCCACCCAGCCGACGACGATCTTGAGCGGCGCGGCCGCGGCCTCGCCGCCCCCCGCCAGGAGCGCCGCCAAGAAAAGCGCCGCGAGCGCCGGAAAAAACCCCTTTCGCATCAGATCTCTCCCCTTTTGCGGTTGACTCTTTGAAGGCGCCCAAAACCGGACGGAGCCTCTTTCATGTTCCGCCGCCGCGTTCGGCGCGGATCGCTTCCGAGCGCACAAGGCTCCAGACATGGTCGACCATTTCGGCAAACGGTCGGCTGCGCAAAAGACCCGGGTCGTTCCTGTCGAGGCCGACCGAAAGGATTTCCTTGACCCGCCCCGGCCGCGCCGACATCACGACAATGCGTTCGGCGAGATAAACCGCCTCTTGGACATCGTGGGTGACAAAGACGACGGTTTTGCGCGAACGCTGCCAGATGCGCAGAAGTTCGCTTTGCATGAGGCTGCGCGTCTGCGCGTCGAGAGAGCCGAAAGGTTCGTCCATCAGCAGGATGGCCGGATCGATGGCGAGGGTTCTGGCGATCGCCGCGCGCTGTTTCATCCCGCCCGAAAGCTGCGAGGGGTAGCTGTCCTCGAAACCGGATAGGCCGACGAGATCGATGAACTCGCGCGCCCGGCGCACTCTCTCTTCCCGCGCGACGCCTTTCTTTTCGAGGCCGTAGACGACGTTTTTGAGGACCGTCTTCCACGGGAAAAGGGCAAAATGCTGGAACACGATGCCGCGATCGGGACCGGGCCCCGCGACCGGCTGGCCGTCGATAAGGATCTTTCCTTCTTCGACCGGAAGAAAGCCGCCGATGAGATAGAGAAGCGTGCTTTTGCCGCAGCCGGATGGCCCCAAAAGCGCGACGAATTCGCGTTCTTTGACTTCGAGCGAGATGGTTTCGAGAGCCTTGACCGGGCGCCCGCGCGCCGGCCGATAGGTGTGTCCGACGCCGCGGATGGCGATCTCCGTCCGCTCCGGTGCCGCACCCGCCTGCCCTCGTTCGCCTCCCCCGAAAGCCTCAATGCTTCTCGTTTTTATGGCCGCCGCCAACGGCGCCTCCTCATCCCTTCCGGTTCGCCGGCAGGGCTACCATAAGCGCGGCAGGCGCACAGGGAAAGCCCGAGTGTTGGGAAAGCGCCCTCTTCCGCGACGGTAAGTCTGATCGGCGCCGCTCGCCCGGACGGGGCGCCGAGCCTCTGGCGCGCCCCTTCCTTTCCCCGCTACAATCGCCGAAGAGAGGATAGGCCAAAGGGATCCGAAAGCGATGCGCATCCATAACCTTTACACCGATCGCGAAGGACACTCGCACTTTCGCGATATCGAGGTCGAATGGGTCGAGGAGAGCGAGAGCGGCAAGCTCTCGCGGCGCCTTCCGGCGACCGGCATCATCTTCCGCCAGGTCCCGGCGAGCTACGATCTCGACTGGCACCCGGCGCCGCGCCGGCAATACATCATCAATCTCGACGCCGGAGCCGAACTGACGGCGAGCGACGGGGAAATGCGCAGGATCGGCGCTGGCGAGGTTGTCCTCGTCGAGGATGTGACCGGCAAAGGACATCTCTCGAAAGCCGTCGGCGGCCAGATCCGCCACTGCATCTTTATTCCCATCGATTGAAGGGGGCGTCCCGATGAAGCTTCTTTATTTCGACGACTGGCGGCTCGGCGTGCTCAAAGACGACGGCGTCGTCGACGTCTCGCGGGTGGTGCGCGAGATCCCGCATGGCGGGCCGGGCGATCTCATCAACACCGTGATCGAGCGCTTCGCTCAGTACCGCGGACGGATCGAAGAAGCGGCGGCAAGCGGGCGCCCGGCGCCGCTTTCTGCGGTCAAGATCCGCCCGCCTTTGCCGAAGCCGACCAACATCGTG
>JAJYIC010000299.1 GCA_021790295.1 Pseudomonadota bacterium
CGTATGCGGCAGGTGGTAGGTCTTGACCACCTGAGCCAAAGGCTCGCCTTCGGCGGCGATGCCGAGGCGCGCCGCGGTCGCCTGCGGGGACGGGGTCTCGTGACGCAAGGCTTTCCACAGCCTTCTCACCCCATGACCTTGCGCCGCTCCGCCGAGGAAAACCGGAACGATCTGCGCCCCGCCGAGATTGCGCGTCAGGTGCTCGTAAATCTCGTCGCGCGAAGGCTCGATCTCTTCGAGAAGCTTTTCGAGGAGGGCGTCGTCGAAATCGGCGAGCTTTTCCATAAGCCCGGTGCGCGCTTCGCGTTCTTCGCCCGAGGTTCCGGCCGGCAAAGGAATGAGTTCCGAAGCCTGGCCCGGGCGATACCGGTAGGCTCTTTCGCTGACCACATCGACATAACCGGTGACATCGCCCTCCCCGCCGCGAAGGGGCACCTGACGCAAGACGAGAGGGCGCTCGGAAATCCCCTGCAAAGCCGAGAGAACTTCGCGCACCCGCGTCTCGGCCGTATCCATCTTGTTGATGAAAATCATATGCGGGACGCGATGGCGGTCGAGAAAACGCAACAGCGGGCTGATCGTCAAAGCCTTTTCGACTTCGGGCTCGCAGACGATGACCGCGACATCGCTCGCCAAAGCCGCAGATTGGGCCTCGTAAAGAAGCTCGATCGAACCGGGGCAGTCGAGAAGGGTCCACGCGTCGCCGAGAAAATGGGCGCTTGCGACATTGATCTCGGTCGACATCTGGCGCCCGCGCGCTTCCGGGGTATGGTCGCCGACCGTGTTCCCTTCGCGCACGCTGCCGCGCCGGGACAGAGCCCCGCAATCGAAGAGAAGAGCTTCGAGAAGGCTCGTCTTGCCCGAAAGATACGGGCCGATCAGCGCGGCGCAGCGCGGGGCTGCATGAGCATTCGCCATAGGCGCCTCCAATTCTCTTTTTGCCTCGAGCCGCGCCCGCCCTTTCTCCCCGTTCAGAGGAGCGCGCGGCAGGCCCGTTCTATCCTCGTGCAGGCTTCGCGCAAGACCTCCGTCGAGGTGGCGTAAGAGATGCGAAAATAGGGCGAAAGGCCGAAGGCCGCGCCGTGCACGACCGCGACATTTTCGGCTTCGAGAAGATAGCGGACAAAATCCTCGTCGTTGTCGATGACGCTGCCCGAGGGCGAACGCTTGCCGATCACCCCGGCGCAGGAGGGATAGACGTAAAAGGCGCCTTCGGGGCAGGGACAGGAAAGCCCCGGCGCGCGGTTGAGCATGCCGACGACGAGATCGCGCCGCTCCTTGAAAAGGCGGTTGTGCACCGGGATGAAATCCTGGGGCCCGTCGAGAGCCTCGATCGCCGCCCTTTGGCTGATCGAGCACGGGTTTGCGGTCGAGTTCGACTGGATCGCCCCCATCGCCTTGATCAAGGCTTTCGGGCCGCCGGCGTAACCGATCCTCCAGCCCGTCATGCAATAGGCCTTGGAGACGCCGTTGACGGTCAGGGTGCGCTCATAAAGGCGCGGCTCGACCTCGGCGATCGTCGCAAAGCGGAAATCGTCGTAGACGAGATGCTCGTACATGTCGTCGGCCATCACAGAGACCTGCGGGTGGCGCAACAGAACCGCGGCGATCGCCTGCAAGTCTTCGCCGCGATAGGCCGCCCCGCTCGGGTTCGAAGGGGAGTTGAGGATGAGCCATTTGGTCCGCGGCGAAATTGCCGCTTCGAGATCTTCCGGACGCAGCCGGAAGCCGTTGTTTTGGGGGCAGACCACGGGCACCGGCGTGCCGCCGCATAACAGCACCATTTCCGGATAGGAAACCCAATAGGGAGCGGGGATGATGACCTCGTCTCCGGGATCGACGGTGGCGAGAAGAGCGTTGAAGAGAACCTGCTTGCCGCCGGCGCTGATGGTGATTTGCGAAGGCTCGTAACGAAGGGAGTTTTCGCGTTCGAATTTGCGGCACACCGCTTCTTTCAATTCGATCCTGCCGTCGAACACGGTGTATTTGGTCTCGCCCGCGTCGATCGCTGCTTTCGCCGCCGCTTTGATGTTGGCCGGCGTATCGAAATCGGGCTCGCCTTGGGAAAGGCTTATGACGTCGCGCCCGGCCGCCTTCAATTCGGTGGCAAGAGCGGTGATCGCCATCGTCGGCGAGGGTTTGACGCGGGAAAGGCGTTCGGCGAGAAAGGACATGGGTCGACCCGTTCGCGAAAGACACCGCTAGCCTAACCCGTATTTCTCATACTGGACAGGGGCTGCGTCGCGGCGCAGCCCATGCCCGGTCGTAGAAATGCGGGTTGACGATCGGCGCAATCGCTGTGAAAGGCAGACCTCGGGCCGGGCGCGAAATCGCGGCGCTCGCACCCTCGAAGGGAGGCGAAAGGGCAGACCCGGCTGGCGCGGCCTTTCCTTGCGCCTTATCTTTATCGCATGAAGCCTCTTCTTTACGCCGAGCGCCCGCAAGGCGACATTGAAAGGCCTTTCCGGCTGTGTTCCGATTTCGCTCCGGCGGGAGACCAGCCGCAAGCGATCGCCGAACTGTGCGAAGGCATCGCCGGCGGCGAACGCGACCAGGTGCTTTTGGGCGTCACCGGTTCGGGAAAGACCTTTACCATGGCGCATGTCGTCGCCCGAATGCAGCGCCCGGCCATTATTTTCGCCCCCAACAAGACCCTCGCCGCGCAGCTTTACGGCGAGATGAAAAGCTTTTTCCCGGACAATTCGGTCGAATATTTTGTCTCTTACTACGATTACTACCAGCCGGAAGCCTATGTTCCGCGCACCGACACCTATGTCGAAAAGGAATCCTCCCTCAACGAACAGATCGACCGCATGCGCCATTCGGCCACCCGGGCGATCCTCGAACGGCGCGACGTCATCGTCGTCGCTTCCGTCTCCTCGATCTACGGCATAGGCTCCGTCGAGACCTATTCGGCGATGACCTTGACGCTTGCGGTCGCGGACAAGATCAAGCGCCAGACGTTGATCGCCCGCCTCGTCGAGCTTCTTTACCGCCGCAACGACCAGAATTTCGGGCGCGGCGCCTTTCGTGTGCGCGGCGACACCATCGAGCTTTTCCCGGCCCATTTTGAAGATCGCGCCTGGCGCATCTCCCTTTTCGGCGAAGAGATCGAATCGATCTTCGAGATCGACCCTCTGACCGGGGAAAAGATGGCGTCCTTGCGCTCGATCAAGGTCTACGCCAACAGCCACTATGTGACGCCGCGGCCGACCCTTCTCGAAGCAATCGAAGAGATCAAGAAAGACCTCAAATTGCGCCTCGACGCGTTTCGCAGGGAAGGCAAGCTTCTCGAAGCCGAAAGGCTCGAAGGGCGCACCACCTTCGATCTCGAAATGATCGAGGCGACCGGCTCCTGCCCGGGGATCGAGAACTATTCGCGCTATCTTACGGGACGCAAGCCGGGCGCGCCGCCGCCGACCTTTTTCGAATACATGCCGCGCGACGCGCTCGTCTTTGTCGACGAGTCGCATGTCACGGTGCCCCAGCTCGGCGGCATGTTCGGCGGCGACTGGACGCGCAAATCGACCCTTGCCGAATACGGTTTCCGCCTGCCCTCCTGCACCGACAACAGGCCTCTCAAATTTTCCGAATGGGAAGCCTTGCGCGGGCCGACGATCTTTCTCTCCGCCACCCCCGGGCCTTGGGAAATCGGAAAAACCGGAGGGG
>JAJYIC010000300.1 GCA_021790295.1 Pseudomonadota bacterium
GGGCCCTCTCGAATATCGGGCCTGGCGGCCGGGCGAAAGGCTCGTCGACGGCGTCTGGGGGATCCCGACCCCCGAGGAGCGGAGGATCGTCGTCCCTGCGGCGGTTCTCGTCCCTCTGGTCGGTTTCGACCGCTCCTTTTACCGCCTCGGATACGGGGGCGGCTTTTTCGATCGCACCTTGGCCGCTCTCGAACCGAAGCCTCTGGCGATCGGGATCGGCTTCGAGGCGCTTCTGATCGAGACCATCGATCCGCAACCTTATGATGTGCCGATGGACCTTATCGTCACCGAAAAGGGTGTGCGGCGGCGAGCGGGCGCCGGCGGAGGGGAAGCGCAGTGACAAAGCTCCTCATCCTGCGTCACGGTCATGTGGCAGGGATCGCGCCTTTGCGCTTTCGCGGGCGCCAAGAACTTCCGCTTTCGCCTTTGGGGCGCCGGCAGGCAGAGGCGCTTGCGCGCGAAGTCGAGAAACGCTTCCGGCTCGACAGCGTTTATACGAGCCCTCTCGAACGCTGCCGGCAGACCGCCCGCGCGCTTGGGAGGCCTTTTGCGCTCGAAGCGCAAGCCTCCGACGCCTTTATCGACATCGACTATGGCGCCTGGCAAGGGTTGAGCTTAGAGGAGGCGCGGGGAAGATGGCCCACAGAGGTCGATCTCTGGCTCGATCGCCCTCATCTTGCGCGAATTCCGGGAGGCGAGACCCTCGCCGCCCTGTTCGCGCGTTGCGCCGATGGGCTGGAGTCGATATTGCGCCTTCACGCCTCGGGGACGATCGCGCTCGTCGCCCACGAAAGCGTCAACCGCGCCCTTCTTTTATACGCTCTCGAACTCCCTCTTTCGCGCTATTGGCGCCTCGGGCAGGAACCGGCGGCGATCAACGAACTCGAATACGAGGGCGGCTCATTTTCGCTCCGCAGCCTCAACGAGACCCGGCATCTCGCGGGCCTCTCCTAGCCCGCATTTCGCGGGTCAGCCCGTTTTCCCTTCCCTTTTGCGTTTGCGCGGCCCGGCGAGCGCGGTGACGACGCCGTGAAGGGTGCGCAATTCCTGCTCCGTGCAGCCTGCGCGCTGAAAAAGGTTGCGCAGGTTGCGCACCATGCTCGGGCGCTTTTGCGGCTCTCCGAAAAAGCCCTTTTCGGAAAGCGCCTCTTCGAGATGGTCGAAAAAGGAGAAAAGTTCGGCCTTTTCCGCAGGCCGGCTCGGGGCGGAAGAAAGGGTTTGTCGGGTTTCCAGGGCTTGCGGCGCCGGCGTGCCGGCCGCCGAAAACCACTCGTAACCGAGGATCAACACCGCCTGAGCGAGATTGAGCGAAGAAAAGCCGGGATTGAGAGGGATTTTGAGAACCGTGTCGGCAAGCGCCATCTCGTCGTTCAAAAGCCCGGTGCGTTCGGGGCCGAAAAGGACGCCGCAAGGCTCGCCCGCGCCGAGTGCGGCGCGCATCTCCAAGGTCGCAGCGCGCGGGCCGATCTCGCGTTTGACCATCGAGCGTTCGCGCGCGCTTGCCGCATAGACGTGAACGAGCCCGCCGATCGCCGCCTCGACGCTCGGGTAAAGCCGCGCCTTTTCGATGACCCAATCGGCCCCGCTCGCCGCCGAAACGGCTTTTGCCGAAGGCCAGCCTTCGCGCGGAGAGACGAGACGCAGATCGTCGAGAGCGCAGTTCGCCATCGCCCGCGCCGCGGTGCCGATATTCTCGCCGAGTTGGGGGGCGATGAGGATGATCGCCGGGCCGCCGCCGCAGAGCGCGCGCCTGCGGTCGGTCCCCGAGCCGCCCTTCAAATCCTCGCTCAATGCCTTGTTCGCCAGGTGGTGGCGCCGTCGGGGTGGTCTTCGAGAAAGACGCCTTCGGCGGCGAGTTCGGCGCGGATCTTGTCGGCGTCGGCAAAGCGCTTTTCGCGTCGCGCCGCGGCGCGTAGCGCAATCAGCTCTTCGATCCGCGGGCTCTGAGGCGCTTCTGCGCTGCGCAGCCACTCTCCGGGGTCTTTGCCGAAAAGCCCCAAAAGCCTTCCGCTCGCAGCAAGCCTCTCTTGCAGCTTTCTCCGCTCGCCCTCCTCTTTTGCGCGATAGATCGCCGCCGCGAGAGACTGAAGGCGCGCGATCGCAAGCGGCGTGTTGAGATCGTCTTCGAGCGCTTCGCGCACCTCTTCCGCGGCCGCTTCGCCAGGCCCCCCGCGTGCAAAACGAGGCTCGTCGAGCGCGCGATAAAAACGGTCGAGGATCTCTATCGCCTGGCGCAATTTCTCGTCGGTCCAGTCGAGAGGGTCGCGGTAATGCGTCGAAAGAAGGGCAAGCCGGATCGCCTCTCCCGGCGCCTTTTCCAAAAGCTCGCGAACGGTGCGGATGTTGCCGAGCGATTTCGACATCTTCGCGCCCTCTGCGGTGAGGAAGCCGTTGTGCACCCAAAAGCGCGCGAAAGGCCGGCCGTCGTGCGCACAAAGGCTTTGCGCGAGTTCGTTTTCGTGATGGGGAAAGATGAGATCGACGCCGCCTGCGTGGATGTCGAAACTTTCTCCGAGATGCGCCTCGCTCATCGCCGAACATTCGATGTGCCAGCCGGGGCGGCCGCGCCCCCAAGGGCTCTCCCAGCCCGGAAGCTCCGCTGGCGAAGGCTTCCACAAGACGAAATCGCCGGGATCGCGCTTATAAGGCGCGACCTCGACGCGCGCGCCGGCCAGAAGTTCGGCCCGGCTTTTGCGCGACAGTTCGCCATATTTGGGTGCGGCGCCGACCGCAAAAAGGACATGGCCGTCGGCGAGGTAGGCGCAGCCTTTCGCTGCAAGTCGTTCGATCATCGCGATCATTTGCGGGATATGTTCGCTTGCCCTTGGCTCGACATCGGGAGAGAGGGCGTCGAGAGCCTTCATATCCTCGTGGAAAAACCGGGTCATGCGCCGGGTCAATTGGGCGACGCTTTGCCCCGTTTCGCGGGCGGCGGCGATGATCTTGTCGTCGATGTCGGTGATATTGCGCACGTAACGAACATGCGAGGGGCCAAAGGTTTCGCGCAAAAGCCGGTAAAGGACATCGAAGACGACGACGGAACGGGCATTGCCGATATGCGCGCGGTCGTAGACGGTCGGCCCGCACACATAAATTCCGATGCGCTCGGGATCCCGAGGCGCGAACAGCTCCTTTCGCCGCGAAAGGGAATTGTAAAGCTTAATCGCCATCGCTTTCCCGTTAGCAGATGACGGCGCCGCGGTCCACGCCCCTGGGAGCCTGTCTGGGTAATCGCCAGCGTCGCGGCCATGACGATTACCCAGACAGGCTCCTGGGCGCTTCAAGACGCCCGTTTCTCACCGAGGCTCTTTTCGAGGTTTTTTCGCGGGAAAGAATGGCGGCGCGCAAGGCCGGGGGAAGAGGGGCCTTTTCGCCCGAAGCGTTGATGACGAGGATGAGAACCGCGCGCCCGATCGCCGAGAGCCCCTCGCTCCAGACCGCATATTCCATCTCGAAGCTGGTGCGCCCGAGCCGGAGCGTGCGGGCGGTGACGAGGATTTCCTCGCCATAGGAAAGCGGCCGATGATAGGAGATCCGGGCTTCGGCGAGGACCGGACCCGGGGTCTTCGCCGAAAGGGTTGGAAGACCGAGGCCTTCGAGATAGCGGTTGCGCGCTTCCTCGAACCATTCGAAATAGGCGCGATGGTTTGCGTG
>JAJYIC010000301.1 GCA_021790295.1 Pseudomonadota bacterium
GGCCGTCTTCACCCGTTCGACGAGTACGGCTATGGTGCACTCTGAGCGTATCCCGCAACGGAGAGCGCGGCATGAGGGCGATTGTGTGCGAGGCTTTCGGCGGGCCCGAAGGGCTCGTCTGGCGCGAGGTTGCCGATCCGGCGCCGCCGGGGCCGGAGGAGATCAGGCTTCGCATCCTTGCCCGCGGCGTCCAGTATGTCGATGTTCTGATGCTTGCCGGCCAATACCAGTTCCGCCCTTTGCCGCCTTTCATACCGGGGAGCGAAGCGGCGGGCGAGGTGATCTCTATCGGCGCCGGCGTCGAAGGCTTCAAACCCGGCGACAAGGTGATGGCGCGCCTCAGGCTTGGCGCCTTCGGCGAAATCGCCAACGCGCGGGCAGAGGATTGCGATCTCCTTCCGGCCGCGCTCGGCCTCGAAGAGGGGGCCGTTCTTCGCG
This sequence comes from Pseudomonadota bacterium, assembly GCA_021790295.1. Taxonomy (GTDB): domain Bacteria; phylum Pseudomonadota; class Alphaproteobacteria; order ATCC43930; family CGMCC-115725; genus AP-15. The sequence continues at coordinate 439 of JAJYIC010000301.1, forward strand.
CCGTCTACATGACCGCCTACCACGCGCTTCTCGACAGAGGGCGGCTCAAAAAGGGGGAATCTGTCCTCATCCACGGCGCCGCCGGCGGGATCGGCCTTGCCGCCGTCCATCTCGCCAAGCTTTTCGGGGCGCGCGTCATCGCCACGGCGAGCAGCGAGGAAAAGCGCGCGATCGTTCTTGCCGAAGGGGCGGATGAGGCGATCGCTTATGCGGGAGGCTTCCGCGAGCGGGTCCTCGAGCTTTCGGGCGGGCGCGGGGTCGATATCGTTTACGACCCGATCGGCGGCGCCGTCAGCGAGGAATCGCTGCGTTCGCTCGCCTGGGGCGGGCGGCTTTTGATCCTCGGTTTTCTCGGCGGCGGCCCGGCGCAGATCCGCAGCAACTATCTTCTGATCAAAGGGATCGAGGCGGTCGGCGTGCGCATGGGCGGGTTTTACGAAAACGAGCCTGAACATGCCGCCGCCAACGCCAAAGCGCTTCTTTCTCTTGCCGCCGAGGGCAAGATCAAACCCCGCATTTCGTTCTCCGTTCCTCTCGCGCGGGCGGCCGAGGCGTTTGCGGCCCTGATCGAGAGGCGCGTCACGGGGAAAGCGGTGGTGGTGGGCTGAAAGGCCCTCTCTTCGAGGGTGGCATCTCTTGAAGGAGATCCCGATGAAGATTTCGGATGTCAGCTTGACCCTTTTTCGTTGGGACGAGATCCCGGGCGTCCTTTACGGCAGGCATACGGCGAGGCCGTCGGGAACAAGCGATCTCGGCCTTCTCACTCTCGACACCGATCAAGGGATCAGGGGCCACGCCTTTCTCGGCACCTCTTCCAACCCGGCGAGCATGGATGGGCCTTCTCTCATCCGCTTTCTCAAACCGCTTCTTCTGGGCGCCGACCCTCTCGCCCGCGAGCGCCTTTACGAGGCTTTGTGGCGGCGCAGCCGGGTGGCGAGCGTGCGCGCGATCGGCGCCGTCGACATCGCCCTTTGGGACATCGGGGGAAAGGCGGCGGGCGTGCCGATACACCGCCTCATCGGCAGCTATCGCGACAGCGTTCCGGCTTATGCGAGTTCGCAAGTGCACGAAAGCACCGAGGCGTACGTCGAACAGGCTTTGCACTTTCGCGAGAGCGGTTGGAGCGCCTACAAAATCCACCCGCCGCAATCCTGGCAAGAGGACGTCAAGATCTGCGAAGCGGTGAGAAAAGCGCTCGGCGATTCCTATCGCCTGATGCTCGATTCGACCTGGAGCTACCGTTACGATGAGGCTCTGCGGGTCGGCCGCGCGATCGAAGATTTGGGGTTTTACTGGTACGAAGACCCGCTCGCCGACCAGGATCTTTACAATTACGTCAAGCTCAAGGAAAAGCTCGATATCCCGATCCTCGCGACCGAGTATCCGATAGGCGGTCTCGAGTCTTTCGTGCCCTGGATCCTCGAGCGGGCCACCGACTTTCTGCGCGGCGACGTCGCGGTCAAAGGCGGGATTACGAGCCTTCTCAAAGTCGCCCGCCTCGCCGAGGCGTTCCGCCTCAACCTCGAAATCCATCACGGCGGCAATTCCTTGAACAACGTCGCCAATCTCCATGTCATGATGGCGATCAGGAATTGCGAATATTTCGAGGTCCTGCTTCCCGACGGCATGCAGAAATACGGGCTTTCTCCCGATATTGCGGTCGACCGCGAAGGTCTCGTCCATGCGCCGACCGAACCCGGCCTCGGCGCCGCGATCGATTTCGACCTTATCGAACGAAAAAAGATCGCCGTGCTGCGGTGAACGGAAGGCGCGGGGCGGGGGCCGGCAGAGGATCGGCAGCGGGTACCGGGCTTGCGCCCCGGCCGCTTGACAACAGCCGAATAGCTTGCGGAACATCGAGGAGGGCCGCGGCTCGCGGTGCCTTTCTAGGAGGAGCGCGATGGAACTCAAAGACCGCACGATCGTCGTCACCGGTGGCGCCTCGGGGATCAACCGGGCGACCGCTTTCCTTCTCGCCCGCGAAGGGGCGCGGGTCATCATCGGCGATGTCGATGAGATGGGCGGCAGGAAAGTCGCGGCGGAGGCGGCGAGCGAAAGGATCTCCATCGAATACCTGCCGCTCGATCTCACCGATAAAGGTTCGATCGACCGTTTCGCTGCCGCCGTCAACGAGAAGAAGAGTCCTTTGGACGGGCTCGTCAACGGCGCCGGATGGGACGAGATCCAGCCCTTTCTCGAAAACCCTCCGGAGATGTGGGACCGGGTGATGGCGATCAATCTCATGGGCGCGATCCGATTGACCCGCGGCCTTTTGCCGCCGATGGTCGAGGCGCGCGCCGGCAAGATCGTCAATGTCGCAAGCGACGCCGGGCGCGTCGGCAGCATGGGCGAGACCGTCTATGCCGCGGCAAAAGGCGGGCTCATCGCCTTTACCAAATCTCTCGCCCGCGAGATGGCGCGCTATCAGGTGAAGGTCAACTGCGTGTGCCCGGGGCCGACCGATACGCCGCTTTTCCAGAGACAGCCGGAGCGCATGAAAGAGGCCTTGACCCGGGCCATTCCTTTCCGCCGCATCGCCCAGCCGGTCGAGGTTTCCTATGCGGTCGCCTTCTTTCTCGGCCCCCGCAGCGATTACATCACCGGCCAGGTCTTGAGCGTCAGCGGCGGCTTGACGATGAACGGTTGAGAAGAAGGGGCCGGGTTGAAGGCGCGAGGAGGGTGCGCACGAGGTTCGACAACGCCCTCCAGCCGACCGTATCGGCCTCGTCGACGATCTTGCGGATCCGGCCTTTGCGATCGAGGATTTCGATCACGTCGTTGTGGACGATGTCGTAGTCGATGTGCGCCTTTATGGCGAGAGGGTTGACGACTTCGGGGGCGACCAGGGGCGGGTTCGAGCCCGCCTCGGCGGCAAGAGGCACGCGTTTATAGTAGACGCCAAAGCCGCCGCGCACGACCCGGCGTATAGCCTCTGGTGAGCCGGTGAGAAACTGCCAGTTCCGATCCTTGGCGCTCCACCCGTATTGTCGCAGGAAGGCTTGCATTTGCACCGGCCCGCTGCCGGCAGGGTCGAGATTGAAGGAGAGGATCGCGATCTCTTTTTCGATCCCGGCCGGGCGCACCACGAGATTTTCGAAATCGCGGCCGTCCCAGGCCGGGAACGGCTGAAGAAGTTGCAGCCTGTCTGAGGCGGGATCTACGCTAACCACTATCGACGAACCGTCGTCGGGCGGGGCTAGAAATC
>JAJYIC010000302.1 GCA_021790295.1 Pseudomonadota bacterium
ACGAACTCAAAGGGTGGTCGAGAACCGCCTTCGCCCCCAATTCGCGGATCCGTTCGACAACCGGGGCCAGTCCCTCGTAGTCGTCGAGACCCGGGTTTTTGGCGCGGCTGTGGCTCGGCTGGCCGAGGTTGAGGCCGAGATTGTGGTCGCGTGCGAGACGGAGGATCCTGTCCGTCTCGGGCCGCAGCCTGCCGTCGTCGAGAAGAGGCTCGCCTCCGACGGGGTTGAGCCAGATCATCTTCATTTGCGGGAAGCGCAAGGCGCGCTCGATGCGTTGGGGATCGAGGCTTTGGGCGAGAGGAATGCCGCCATAAACCTCGATGCGATGGAGGAGCACGCCTCTTTCCACGAGGTCATCGAGATGGCGCTGGACGGCGTAGGCTTCGCCGACCGTCGAATAGAAGTGATCCTTGCGCACAAGCGCGCGCATGCCGGCGCGAGCTGCGTCGATGGCGAGTTCGGTGTAATCCTGGTTGCGGGGCGCAAGACTGCAAGGGTCGGCATGAACGTGCATGTCGATGGCGCCCTCCAAGAATGCGCTCTCGACGCCGGCCTTGAGGCGCATCGTCGCCGGATACCGTTCGAGAAACCGCTGCAGCCAGCCGCCCGAGGAAAGCTCGCGCAAACGCTGCTCACTATAAAGACCGCCGCTTCGCTCTTTCTCCATCGCCCCTCTCCCTTTCTTCCCCTTTCACGTCTTCGCCCGGCGCCGATCGGGAAAGAGGCCGAGAGCGCTCACCCCTTGCCCCCCGCTATTGCCGAAAGTGAACCCCACCTGCCCTTGATAAGCGTAGGCGTCGTCGAGCGCGCTTTCGCTGTGGCTCGAAGGGACGACAAAGCGATCCTCATAGTCGGCAATGGCAAGGAGGCGATGGATCGCTTCGGCTTCGGCGAGCGAAAGCCCTGCCGCCTCCAATAAAGCGGTTCCCTCTTCGCCCTCGACCTCGCGCGCGCGCATAAAGCTGCGCACCGCGAGAAGCTTTTCGAGCGCGGCCGCGACCGGCCTTTCCTCGCCGGCGGTGAAAAGGTTTGCAAGATAACGCAAAGGGATGCGCAGGCTGCCGATATCGGGAAGGACGCCGTTCTTTGGGCTTGCCGCGAGATTGCCTCGTTCGATCTCGGTTTTTACCGGCGACAGCGGCGGCACATACCAGACCATGGGCAGGGTGCGGAACTCGGGGTGAAGAGGAAAGGCGAGGCGCCACTCGACCGCCAGCTTGTAGATGGGCGAACGCTTTGCGGCGTCGAGCCAGTCTTCGGGGATCCCCTGGCGGCGCGCCTCGGCAATGATCGCCTCGTCATGCGGGTCGAGAAAAAGGTCGAGTTGGCTTTGGTACAAGCCCTGTTCCTCATCTTTCGAAGCCGCTTCGAGGATGCGGTCGGCGTCGTAAAGAAGAACGCCGTTATAGCGGATGCGGCCGACGCAACTTTCGGAACAGGCGGTCGGAAGCCCGGATTCGAGACGCGGATAGCAGCCGATGCATTTCTCCGATTTGCCGCTATCCCAATTGAAATAGACCTTTTTGTAAGGGCAGGCGCTGACGCACATGCGCCAGCCGCGGCAGCGGTTCTGATCGAGGAGGACGAGGCCGTCTTCTTCGCGCTTGTAGATCGCCCCCGAAGGACAGGCGGCAAGGCAGGAAGGATTGAGGCAATGGTTGCACATGCGCGGAAGATAAAAGTGGAAGGTGCGTTCGAAAGCCGCGTAGATGCGCTTTTCCACCTCTCTGAAGTTCCTGTCTTCGGCGCGGGAGGCAAATTCGCCGGCGAGATCGTCCTCCCAGTTCGGACCCCATTGGGGTTTATCGATCTTTTTGCCGTCTATCTCTGAGACGGGCCGCGCCGTCGGCGCCGCCTCGGCAAGGCGCGAATCGACGAGATGCGCGTAATCGAAAGTGAAAGGCTCATAGTAATCGTCGATCTCGGGCATTTTCGGATTGGCGAAAATGTTGATCAGTTCCCGCGCCCGCCCGCCTTGGTTGAGGGTGAGCTTGCCGCCCTTTTTCACCCAGCCGCCTCGCCAGCGTTCCTGATCCTCCCAGGCTTTCGGATAGCCGATGCCCGGCTTCGACTCGACATTGTTCCAATAGGCGTATTCCTGGCCTTTGCGATTGGTCCACAAGCTTTTGCAGACGACCGTGCAGGTGTGGCAGCCGATGCATTTGTCGAGATTGAAGACGAGGGCGAACTGGGCGCGGATTTTCATGGTCTTCCCTTGCCTGCTTGCACGCGGTTAAAACGCGGAGCCGAAGCGGGGATCTTCGTTCGCAAAGTTTCCCCGTTCGTCCGGTTCGGGCCGGAAGCGGAGCGAAACGTCGGCGTCAGCGGCTTTCTCGCGCTCGGGCGTCAGCGGCCTTTCGAGCCAGTCGATGGCCGCATCAGGAACCTTGCGCAAGATGACCATCGTATCGCGCTGGCTGCCGACCGGCCCGTAATAATTCATTCCCCAGGAAAGCTGGGCGTAACCGCCGATCATATGCGTCGGCTTGACGACGACGCGGGTCAGGCTGTTGAGAATGCCGCCGCGCTGGCCGGTCGTGGGCGAACCGGGCACGTTGATGGTTTTTTCCTGCGCGTGGTACATCATGGCGACGCCGCGCGGGATGCGCTGGCTGACGACGGCGCGGGCCATCGCCGCGCCATTGGCATTGAGCGCCTCGACCCAGTCGTTGTCGCGGATCCCTGCCGCGGCCGCATCGGCTTCCGCGAGCCAGACATAGGGTCCGCCGCGGAAAAGGGTCAACATCCGCAGATTGTCGTTATAGGTGCTGTGGATGCCCCATTTGCTGTGCGGCGTGATCCAACGCAGGACCAGATGCGGCCCTCTGCCTACCGCGCTTGGGGCGCCTTCGAGTTCCCCGAGGTCGAGAGGCGGGCGGTAAAGACAAAAGCCTTCGCCGAAATCGAGCATCCACTCGTGGTCGACATAAAACTGGGCGCGGCCGCTCAAAGTGCGGAAGGGTATGCCCTCGTGGATGTTCGTATAAGCCGCGCTATAGCTCACCTCTTCGCTTTCGATGCCGCTCCAGGTCGGAGAGGTGATGATCTTGCGCGGCTGGCCTTCGAGATCGTGAAAACGCAGCTTTTCCCCGCGCCGCGCGTCGGCGAGATGGGTGAGGGCGAGGCCCGTCTTCCGTTCGAGAGCGCTCCAGGCGCGGTGCGCCACCTCGCCATTGGTTTCGGGCGCGAGCATCAAGATCGCCTCGCAGGCGCCGACGTCCTCGGCAATCGAGGGAAGACCTTCGGCATTGCCGCCGTTCAACGCCTTCAAGGCGTCGAGTTCGGGCGCGCTTTCCCAATTGAGGCCTTTGGTGCCGTTTCCGAGTTTGCGCAAGAGCGGCCCGATCGCGCGATACTGTTCGCCGACCCGCGGATAGTCGCGCTCGACCACGCGCAACTGCGCCATGGTCTTGCCGGGCAGAGGCTCGCACTCGCCGCGCCGCCAATCCTTGACGCCCAAAGCCTGGCCCAGTTCACCCGGGCTATCGTGAAGAAAAGGCGTCGCCACGATGTCTTTCTTTTTGCCGAGATGCTTTTCCGCAAGCGCCGAAAAGGCGGTAGCAATTCCGGCAAAGATCTGCCAGTCGCTGCGGCTTTCCCAAGAGATCGGA
>JAJYIC010000012.1 GCA_021790295.1 Pseudomonadota bacterium
TCGCCAAAGGCGGCGGGCACGGGCACGGTGGCGGGCATGGGCACGGCGGCTTCCCGCCCGGCTTCAGCCACGGCCGGAAAGTCGGCTGGGGCGGTAAGGACAGGCCGCCCGGCTGGAGCCACGGCCAAAAGGTCGGCTGGGGCGGCGGGCATGAGCCGCCGGGATTAGCGAGGCATTGAGCTTCCCGCCCCGGTTTTGGAACGGCGGCGAGCGCTCCGCCGCCGCAGACCGCAAGCCCCGGGCCGCAGGATGAGGAGGGGAGGATGATCCTGGAGGCAAAAGTCGTTCTCGTTACGGGCGCAGGCGCGGGGATCGGCGAAGGGATCGCGCTCGCCATGGCGAGGGAGGGGGCACAGCTCGCGGCCGCCGACATCGACGCGGAAGCGGCGGCAAGGACCGCCGAGAAAGCCGCTGCGATGGGCGCAAAGAGCCTCGCGATCGGCGCCGATTGCGGCGATCTCCAAAGCATCGACGCGATGGTGGCGCGCACCGTCGGCGAGTTCGGCCGCCTCGACGTCATCGTCAACAACGCCGGGGTCACCCGCTACGCGACCATCATGGACCTTACCGAGGCCGATTGGGACCGCATCCACCGTTTGAACGCCAAGGGCGTCTTTTTCTGCCTGCAACGCGCGGCCCGCGAAATGATCCGCCAAGGCGGCGGCCGCATCATCGCCATCGCCTCGATTTCCGGGCGCGGCTACGCCGGCACCTCGAACGCCGCTTACGCCGCGAGCAAAGGGGCGGTCATCGCGCTCACCAAGATCGCCGCGCAGCAATTGGGGCGCCACAACATCAACGTCAATGCGATCTGCCCGGGGGTGACGCGCACCGCGCTCGGCGCCAGAAACGCCGCGGCGCGCGCGGCGGCCCGCGGCGTCAGCGTCGAAGAACTCTATCGAGAGCAGGAGCGGCAGATCCCGATCGGCCGCGCCAATACGCCCGAAGACATTGCGGCGATGGCGGTCTTTCTCGCCTCCCCCGGAGCGCGCAACATCACGGGACAAGCCTTCAACGTCGACGGTGGCCTGGTGCCGAGCTGAGAGAAGCCCCGCACACGAAAGGGGACCGCAACCCAGGGTCGCGCCCGCGCGGGGCGCGCGGCGCGGTTTTCTTCTTTCGCGGCGGCCGCGTTTAGACGAGCATCGGAAGATGTTTGCCTCGTCATCGCTGCGGCGCGACACGAAGGTCAACGCGCTCATCGGCGCCGCCCATTTCCTGTCGCATTTCTACGCGCTCTGCCTGCCGCCCGTCTTCCTCGTCTGGCAGAAGGGGTTTGGCATTCCGTATGCCGAGGTCGGCCTCTCGGTGGCGGTGATGGCGACGGCGACGGCGGTAGCGCAAACCCCGGTCGGTTTTCTCGTCGACCGCTTCGGCGCCCGCGTTTTCCTCTTCGGCGGTGCGCTTCTGATGGCGCTTTCGATCGCAGCAATGGGGCTTGCCGCCGCCTTTTGGCAAATCGTTCTGTTGGCGCTTCTCGCGGGGCTCGGCAACGCGGTCTTCCACCCCGCCGATTATGCGATCCTTTCGGGCTCGGTCGCACGCGAGCGCCTGGCGCGCTCCTTTGCCCTCCACACCTTCAACGGCTATGTCGGCTTTGCCGCGGCGCCGCCGGTGACGGCGGCGTTGCTCCTCGTGATCGGCTGGCGCGAGAGCCTCCTGCTGCTCGGCCTTTTGGGGGTGCCGGTCGCGCTCGTCATCCTGTGGCAGGGCCGCATTCTCAGCGAAGAGACAAGCATAAGGGCATACGGGCAGACGAGCCGGACGGCCGGGCGAAGCTTTCTCTTGACGCGGCCGATGCTTCTCTTCTGCGGCTTTTACCTCGTCGGATCGATGGCGAGCGCCGGCATCCAGTCCTGGCTCATCACGGTCTTGCATCAGTCGCAAGGGATGGCGCTCGCCACCGCGACCTCGGCCCTGACGGGCTTTCTCGTGGCCTCTCTCGCCGGGACGCTTGCCGGTGGCTGGCTTGCCGACCGCAGCAAACGCCATCTCGCCCACATTGCCGTGCTCTCGGTCGCCGCGGCCGCGCTCGTCGTTCTCGTCGGGATCGCGCCGCTTTCCGATCTCGCCATTTTTGCGGTGCTTTCCGCCGCCGGCCTTTTGAGCGGGATCATCCGCACCCCCCGCGACATGATGGTGAAAGACGCCGCCCCGGCCGGCGACACGGGGAAGGCCTTCGGCTTCGTGAGCGCCGGGCTCTCGCTCGGAAGCGCCATCGCTCCCGTGCCTTACGGCTTTCTGATCGATGCCGGACGACCGCGTCTCATTCTCGTCGCGGTGGCGGCGCTCCTCGTCGTGAGCGTCTTTTTCGCGGCGGGCGGCCGCCTCAGAAGGCGCCGCGACGCGCCCCTCGCGGCGGAATAAGCGGTCGGAAAAGAGGGGTCGCTTCTTGCCCGATCGCGGCGGATCGGAGAGAATGGGCGCAAAAAGCGGAGGGAACGATGCGCAGGGTCGGGAAAAACTCGTTCACCGAGATCTACTTCGCCGGCTGCAATCCGAGCTTTGTCGAAACGAGCGACGGCTATGTCATGATCGACTCGCCGCAACAGCCGATCGACGCCGTGCGCTGGCGCGAAAGACTCGAAGAGAAGGCGCCGATCCGCTATCTCATTAATACCGAGCCTCACGCCGATCACATCGCCGGAAACGCCTATTTCCCGAAGGTCGAGGTCATCGGCCAGCAACAGCTCAAGGAATGCTTCGAGCGCTATCTCGAAGCTTTCGGCTCGATCGATGAGAGGCGCGAGCGCGCCAAAGCGAGCGACCCCGACAGCGTGTGGCTTCTCGGCCATCCCGGTTACCCGCCTTCGCACCCGCCTTCGCGCGTTTTCGAGGAGCGCCTTGAACTCCATGTCGGCAACCACCGCTTCGAGATCATTCACATGCCGGGGCACACCAAACCGCAAACCTCGGTCTATGTTCCCGAAGAGGGGGTCGTCTTTACCGGGGACAACGTCTTTTACAAATGCCGGAGCTGGCTTCAGGAATGCGACCCCTGGGAGTGGCGTGAGGCGCTCAAAAGCATCGCCGCTCTCGACGCCGAAGTGATCGTTCCCGGTCACGGCGAGCCTTGCGGCAAGGATTATCTCGAAGAGCAGGCACAGATCGTGGAGAACTGGGTCGGGTTTGTCGAACGCCTGGTCGAACGCGGTTTGAGCGCCGAAGAGGCGCTCCAGGAGAAGGTTTCTGTAACCGCGCAAGACCCCTACCCGATCGGGCAAAGGCTTTTCATGTACGATCAAAGGCTGACGGAGATGACCGTGCGCAACCTTTATAAAAGGATCAGGGAGCGCAAGGAGGCGGAATAACGGCGCGCCTTAAAGAGAGTGCAACGCAACAGGGAGGAGAAAGCCGCTGTGGCAGAGGAAAAATGGAGCTTGCGCGGCGAATACATGGAAAGCTGCGACTGCGATTATCTTTGTCCTTGCATCTATACGAACCCGCAAGCCGGAGCGACCCATGACACCTGCACGGCGATCATGGCCTTCGCCGTCGAGGAAGGGCGTTTCGGCGCGACGCGTCTCGACGGGGGCAGATTCGCTCTCGTCATACGCTCCGGCAAGGTGATGGCGGACGGCAACTGGATTTTTGCCGCGGTTGTCGACGAGAGGGCCGGCGAAAAAGAGAGAGAGGCGCTCGCCGCCATAGCGAGCGGGGAAGCGGGAGGGCCGCCCGCGCTGATCCGCACCCATCTCGTCGGCGATTTCCGCGGCGTCCTTTACCGGCCGATCTCCTTTTCGGCCGACGGGCGCAAACGCTCTCTCGCGATCGGCGGCGAGATCGCTTTCGAGATCGAAGGGGTGATTTCGCGCAACAAGAGCGAAAGTCCCTTTTTTATCGACAACACCGCCCATCCGGCAAACCGGCGCCTCGCATTGGCGCGGGCGAGGGAACTTCGCGTCCACGCTTTCGGTCTCGATCTCGATCTATCGGGGAAAGGCAATAACGGCCATTACGCGCCTTTCTCCTGGTCGGCCTAAAACGGGTTAGGCGGCTTTTCGATGGAGGAAGAAAAAGGGCCCTGGACGGCGGCGCGGCTTCTGCCGCGCGAGCGCGGTTTGATCCTTTTGGCGCTTCTGGCGACGAGCGCGCTTGCCTGGGCGTATCTTTATCTCTCGGGCGAGTCGGCGGGGCGAATGGACGCTGTGGCCATGGCGTCTTCACCCGCGGCGAGCGGCGTCGCCGCGCTTCTTCTCGGCTTTCTCATGTGGGCGGCGATGATGGCCGGAATGATGCTTCCGAGCGCCGCACCGATGATCCTCACCTTTGCCGCGATCAGCCGCCGGCGGCGCGAGCGCGCCCTGATATTCGTTCCGACCGCTGTTTTTGCCGCGGGCTATCTGCTTCTCTGGGGTGCCTTCAGCCTCTTTGCCGCCATTGTCGGATGGATGCTCGCGCCAAGGATCGCGGCGAGCCCTCTTTTCGGCTCTCTTTTGATGCTCGCCGCCGCGGCCTACCAGATGACGCCTTTGAAGCGCGTCTGCCTTTCGCGTTGCCGTTCGCCTTTCGACTTTCTTTTGACCCGCTGGCGCGAAGGCTCTGCGGGCGCCTTGAGGATGGGGGTCGAACACGGGCTCTTTTGTCTTGGCTGCTGCTCTTTTCTGATGGCGCTGTTGTTTGCTGCCGGCGCCATGAACCTTCTCTGGGCGGCGGCGATCGCGGCCTTTGTCTTTGTCGAAAAGCTTCTGCCTCAGAGGTTGTGGACGGCGCGCGCGGGGGGTGCGCTCTTATTCGCTTTCGCCCTTTATCTTTTGAGCGAGGCGCTTTTCGCCTGATAGACAAAGGGAAGCGGCGAATGGAAACCGATTGTCTCCCCGAGGGCGTTCAAATCCTTCTCCTCTCTCGGAGGGCGATGGCTTTGGCGCAAAAGGTGAAAGCGCTTTTGCCGGGGGCGACAATGCATGGGCCGAAATCGCCCCCGGGTGCGTTTGACCAAAGCTACGACCACGCCGCAGAGCGGATCGCCTCTCTTTTTGCCGCCGGGAAGCCGATCGTCGGGCTTTGCGCCAGCGGTATCCTGATCCGCGCCGTGGCCCCTCTTCTTGCCGACAAAAGGGCCGAACCCCCTGTCGTCGCGGTGGCGGAAGACGGCAGCGTCGCGGTTCCGCTTGTGGGCGGCCATCGCGGCGCAAACGCCCTCGCGCGGCGGATTGCGGCGGGTTTGGGCGGCGCCGCCGCGGTGACGACGGCTGGCGACCTTCAATTCGGTTTCGCGCTCGACGAGCCGCCGCCCGGCTGGCGCGTCCTCAACCGAGAGAGGGCAAAAGAGATCGCTTCCGCCCTTCTCGATGGCGAAAAGGTGGCGCTCGTCGAAGAAGCGGGCGGCGCGGATTGGCTCAAAGGAGGCGCCGCCTTTTGCGCCGGCAAAGGGAAAGAGCAAGTCATCGTCACCGACCGCGCAATCGACGCTCATTCGCGTGCTCTCGTTCTTCATCCTCCGGTTCTCGCCCTCGGCATCGGTTGCGAAAAGGGCGCCGCGGCCGAGGAGATCTGGGCGCTTGCCGAAAGCGCTCTTGCCGAAAAGGGCCTTTCGCCCGCCTCCGTCGCCGCCGTCGTCTCGATCGAGGGAAAGCTCGGGGAGGAAGGCATACACGCTCTCGCCGAAAGGCTCGGCGTTCCGGCGCGGTTCTTTCCGGCTTCCCGTCTTCTCGCCGAGACCGAGCGGTTGAGCGAGCGTTCGCCGGCGGCCTTTGCCGCGACCGGCTGCTGGGGGGTTGCCGAAGGCGCGGCGCTTGCCGCCGCCGGAGAGGGGGGCGTCCTCGTCGTCGCCAAAAGAAAATCGCGTCATGCGACCTGCGCGGTGGCTCGCGCCCCCGCACCTCTCGAGGCTTCCACCCTGGGGCGCGCGCGCGGCAGCCTGACGATCGTCGGCATCGGTCCGGGCGACCCTCTTTGGTGTAGCCCCGAAGCAAATAACGCCCTCGAAGGCGCGAGCGATATCGTCGGCTACGGCCTTTATCTCGATCTTCTCGGCCCTGCGATCGCGGCAAAGCGGCGCCACGAAAGCGCGATGGGAGAGGAGGAGGAGCGCGTTTCGAAGGCGCTCGAACTTGCCGCCGAAGGGCGCAGCGTCGCGCTCGTTTCCTCCGGAGATCCCGGCATATACGGTCTTGCCTCTCTTGTTTTCGAGCTTCTGGACCGCGCCCCAAAGCCTCTCTGGGGCAAGATCCCGGTCGCCGTCTGCCCCGGCATCTCCGCTTTCCAGGCCGCTTCGGCGCGCGCCGGGGCGCCTTTCGGCCATGATTTCTGCGTCATCTCCTTGTCCGACCTGTTGACGCCTTGGGAGGAGATTGCGCGCCGCCTCGAAGCGGCGGCCGCGGCCGATTTTGTCGTCGCCCTTTACAACCCCCGTTCGCAAAAACGCCCGAACCGGCTCGCCGAAGCGGCGCGGATCTTTCTCCGCCACCGGGGGGAAGCGACGCCGGTCTTTTTCGCCCGCAACCTCGGCCGGGAAGGGGAGAGCTGCCGCATCCTCGATCTGGGCGAACTTCCTTTTCTCGAAGCGGATATGCTGAGCCTTATCGTCCTCGGCAGCAGCCGGACAAGGGTGCTCGCGGGCGACCCTCCGCGCCTTTACACGCCGCGCGGCTATTTCGACCCGAAGGCGCGATGAGCGTCCATTTTATCGGCGCCGGACCCGGCGCGCCCGATCTCATCACCTTGCGAGGGATGAGGCTTCTCGCCCGCTCTCCGGTCTGTCTTTATGCCGGTTCGCTGGTGCCGAAAGCGATCCTCGAATTCGCCCCGGCCGATGCGCGGATCGTCGATACCGCCCCTTTGACGCTGGAGGAGATCATCGAGGAGATGATTGCGGCCGACCGCCGGAATCTCGACGTCGCCCGGCTTCATTCCGGAGACCCCTCCCTTTATGGCGCGATCGGCGAGCAGATGGGCCGGCTTTCCGTTCTCGGCATCGCTTTCGATGTGACCCCGGGGGTCCCTTCTTTTGCCGCGGCGGCCGCGGCGCTCGGGCGCGAGCTGACGCTTCCGGAAATCGCCCAAAGCGTCGTCTTGACGCGCATCAGGACGCGCTCTTCGCCGATGCCAAAGGGCGAAGAGTTGGAACGCTTCGCGGCCTCGGGGGCGACGCTTGCCATCCATCTCTCGATCGCCGCCCTTGCTCGCGTCTTGCGCTCGCTTCTGCCGTTCTATGGGCGCGATTGCCCGGCCGCCGTCGCCTACAAGGTCGGCTGGCCGGAGGAACTGTTGATCCGCGGCACTCTCGGCGACATCAGGGAGAAGGTGAAAGCCGCCGGCATCACCCGCAGCGCCCTCATCCTCGTCGGCCGCGTTCTCGGCGGCGAGATCAAAGCCGAAAGCAGGCTTTACGCCCCCCAACATCACCACCTTTTGCGGCCGCGCAAAGGCTCATGAGGATTTGGCGCGCATCGCCCGTTCGAGCGCTTCGACGACCGCCCGCCGCCCGCCAACCTTGGCCCAGCTCAAGGCGTCGCGTCCGCTGTAATCGGTGCTGCGAAGGCTCGCCCCGTGGTGCAGCAAAAGCGCGACGAGAGCGAGGTCCCCGCGGTGCGCCGCGATCATCAAAGGCGTCATCCCGACATGATTGGCGGAATCGACTTCGGCGCCGGCATCGAGAAGAAGTTTGGCGATGCGCGTGTGCCCGCTTTCCGCCGCGACATCGAGCGGCGTGTCTCCGAGCCTGTCTTTGAGATCGAGATCGGCGCCGGCCTTGACCAGGATTCTTGCGATGGCGAGATCGCCGGCTTGGGCCGCAAGGTGGAGGCCCGAACGCCCCTTCTCGTCGGTCTGGTTGGGGCTGCTCCCGTCGCCGAGCATTCTCTCAACCTCGGCCCTGTTGCCGGCAGCGGCCGCGCGGGCGACGTTGTTCCAGTATCCGGCGAGAGGGTTGTGTTCGCCAAAGGCGTTGAGTTGGGCGCGGGGAGCCGGGCTCGGCAAAAAGAGACAAAGGACGCCGGCGAGAAGAAGGGTGGCGAACGGGCGGGATCTCATCCTAGTCTCCCTCGGTCTCCAAAGGCTTCGGGGTCGAGGAGCCAATCGAGCGCGGCCTCGATGCTTTGCGTAAAGGGCCCCGGTTCGCGCGGGGGGCGGGCGACCATGACGACCGGCATTCCCCGCTCCCGAGCGGCAAGAATCTTTGCCTCGCTCGCGGCGCCGCCGCTTGCCTTGGAAACGAGAAGGTCGATCCCGTAACGGGTGAAAAGCGCCCGCTCGCCTTCGAGCGTAAAAGGGCCGCGCCCGAAAACGATCTCGCAACGGGATAGCGGCAGAGGCTCTTTCCGGGGGGCCACGAGGCGGACCACGAAACGCATCCTTTCGAGCGCGGCAAAGGCCGCGATCTCGCTCGGGCCCACGGTGAGAAAGGCGCAACCCGACGCGCTTTCGAGAAAACCCGCGGCGGCCGCCATGTCCGCGACCTCGATCCAGCGGTCGCGGCGATCGCGGCGCCAGGGCGGGCGCAGAAAAAGGAGCCTCGGCACCCCCGCCTCCTCGCAGGCAAGACGCGCCGCAGAGGAGATCCTCGCGGCAAAGGGGTGGCTGGCGTCGATCACGCGCTCGACGCGGTTTTCGCAGAGATAACGCAAAAGCCCTTGCGGGCCGCCGAAACCGCCGACGCGCTTGAAGCCCGCGACCGGTCGCGGAGAAGGGGTCCTTCCGGCAAAAGAGGTGGTGACAGAGAGGGCGGGACCGAAGCGGGCAACGGTTGCCCCGGCGAGGGCCGAAGCCTCCGCCGTGCCGCCGAGAATGAGGAGGGATCTGGGCGTCATCCGCCGACGCGCGCGAGAAAGGCCCCGTCGCGATCGACGATCGCGACTTCGACCGCGCTTTGTCCGGCAAGGGTTGCAAGGGCGACCTCGCGCGCCCGCGAAGCGACCCTCGCGGCAAGGCGCGCGCGCTTCTCCCCGGCAAGGGCGAGGATCTCGCCTGCGCTCGCCGCGGCCTCGAGTTCGGGCCCTCCGACCCCTTCGGCGGCGAGAAGAGAGGCAAGCGCTGGAAGGTCGAGAGAGCTTCTCCCAGAATGAAGATCGAGTTGCCCCTGCGCGAGCTTTGCGCATTTGGCAAAGCCCGCGGCGAGGGTCAGTTTGGCAACGGGGTGGCGGCGCAGATATTTGAGAAGCGCCCCGACAAAATCGCCCATGTCGATCAGCGCGTGTGGGGGAAGGCCGTAAAGGCGCTGAACCGCCTTTTCCGAGGTCGCGCCCGTCGCCGCGGCGATGTGGTCGAGCCCCGCCGCGCGCGCCACATCGACGCCGCGGTGGATCGAATGCACCCAGGAAGAACAGGAATAGGGGATGACGATCCCGGTCGTGCCGAGGATCGAAAGCCCGCCCTCGATGCCGAGTCGGGCGTTCATCGTGCCGCGGGCAAGGCGCTCGCCGCCGGGAATCGAAATGGTCACGAGAAGGTCGGGCTGAGGGGCTCCTTTCGCGGCGGCGAGTTGGCAAAGGGTCTCGCGGATCATCGCCCGCGGGGCCGGGTTTATCGCCGGCTCTCCGGGCGGCAGAGAGAGCCCCCTTCTGGTGACGACGCCGACCCCTTCTCCCGCGGCGAAACGGATCCCGGAACCGCGCTCGGCCCACGCCGTCTCGGCGATGACGAGAGCGCCATGGGTGACGTCGGGATCATCGCCTGCATCCTTGACGACGCCGGCCCGCGCGCTTGCGCTTTTGAGTTCGCGAAGGGCCAAGGGAAAGCTCGGCGCTTCGCCGCGCGGAAGGCGTATGCTGACCGGGTCTTCGAAGCGGCCGCAGAGAAGGGCCGAAAAGGCGGCACGCGCCGCCGCCGCAGCGCAGGCGCCGGTGGTCCAGCCGCGGCGAAGAGCCCGCTTTTGCCCCTCTGCCATGCGCCGATCCTAGCCCGCATTTCTCACACTGGACAGGGGCCGCGACGAAGGCCGGGCTATCCCTCGGCGCGCTCTTCGGCGGTGGGCGTCTCAGCGAGAAAATCGAGACAGCCCTGGAGGATGTAAGCGGCGGCGGCGCGGTCGACGATCTCTGCCCGCCGGCGCCGGGAAAGATCGGCCGCGATCATCTCGCGCTCCACCGCCAAGGTCGAAAGCCTTTCGTCCCAAAAGGCGATCGGCAGGTCGATTTTCCCCGCAAGGGTTCTCGCGAACTGCCGGACGGACTGGCTGCGCGGGCTTTCCTTTCCTGCAAGCGAGAGCGGAAGACCGATGACGAGCCCGCCGACGCCGCGGCTTCGGATCAGCTCGAAAAGCCTTTCGAGATCGTCGGCAAGACCCCTGCGGCGGATCGTTTCGAGGGGGGTGGCGATGACAAGGCGCGTATCCGAAAGCGCAAGGCCGATCGTTTTCGTGCCGAGGTCGAGGCCGAGGAGCCTTGCCCCTTTGGCGCAATGGGCGGCAAGCTCCTTCGGGTTGCCGAGGATCATTCCCGATGATAGCCTTTATCCTCCCTTTCGGCGAAGAGTTCGGCTTTATCCAGCCGGCGAAAGCGAGGAGGTGTCGCAAGGATGGCGCTCGACAAGACGGCTTTGAGGCGGGTCGCCCTTCTCGCGCGCATCAGGGTCGAGGAGGGGGAACTCGAGGCGCTTGCAGGAGAGCTTTCGCAGATCCTCGCCTGGGTCGAAGAGTTGAACGAGGTCGAGACGGAAGGGGTTGCGCCGATGGCAAGCCCGGCCGTCAGCCGCCTGCCGTTGCGGGAGGATAAAGTCACCGACGGTGATTGCCGCGAAGCGATGCTTCTGAACGCGCCGAAAACCACCCGAGGCTTTTTCGTCGTGCCAAAGGTCGTCGAGTGAGTTCGCTCACGGCTCTCACCCTGGCCGAGGCGCGCGCGGGCTTAGAGCGCAAAGAGTTTTCGGCGCGGGAACTGACGGAGGCTTTTCTCGCGGCGATGGCGAAAGCGCGCCCTCTCAACCTCTTTATCACCGAGACCCCGGAGCGCGCGCTGCAGATGGCGCAAGCCTGCGACGAAAGGCGCCGTCGCGGCGCCCCTTTGCCTCTCGACGGCATCCCCATCGCGGTCAAGGACCTGTTCTGCACAAAGGGCATTTTGACGACAGCCGCCTCCCGCATTCTCGAGGGGTTCACCCCCTCTTACGAGTCGACCGTGACGGAAAAGCTGTGGCAGAGCGGCGCGGTTCTCCTCGGCAAGACCAATTGCGACGAATTCGCGATGGGCTCCTCGACGACGACGAGCCATTTTGGGCCGACCTTGAGCGCTTGGCGGCGCGCAGGCGACAACAGGCCTCTCGTCGCCGGAGGGTCTTCGGGCGGCTCCGCGGCGGCGATCGCGGCGCACGCCGCGCTCGGGGCGATCGGAACCGATACCGGAGGCTCGATCCGCCAGCCGG
Source organism: Pseudomonadota bacterium (assembly GCA_021790295.1). Lineage (GTDB taxonomy): Bacteria > Pseudomonadota > Alphaproteobacteria > ATCC43930 > CGMCC-115725 > AP-15. The sequence goes on from JAJYIC010000012.1 coordinate 11,299, forward strand.
CGAGTTTTTGCGGCGTCGTCGGCATAAAACCTTCTTACGGGCGCTGTTCGCGCTGGGGGGTGGTCGCTTTCGCCTCCTCGCTCGATCATCCGGGGCCTTTGGCAAAAACCGTGCGCGACGCCGCGATTCTCCTTTCCGCGATGGCCGGGCACGACCCCAAGGATTCGACCTCCGCCCCTCTGCCCGTTGCCGATTTCGAGGCGGCTCTGACGGGCGAGATCAAGGGTCTCAAGATCGGCATACCCGCCGAATACCGCGTCCCCGACATGCCGGCCGAAATCGACGCCTTGTGGCAGAGCGGCATCGCGTGGCTTTCCGAGGCCGGGGCGGAAGCGGTCGAGATCAGCCTGCCGATGACGCGATACGCGCTTCCCGCCTATTACATCATCGCACCGGCCGAAGCCTCCTCCAACCTCGCGCGTTATGATGGCGTGCGTTTCGGTCTTCGCGTCGAGGGGGGGAGCGTCGACGAGATGTACGAATTGACGCGCGCCGCAGGCTTTGGCGCCGAGGTGCGGCGGCGGGTGCTGATCGGCACTTATGTGCTGTCGGCGGGGTATTACGAGGCCTATTACCTCAAAGCGCAGCGCGTTCGCGCCCTCGTCGCCCGCGATTTCGCCAAGGCCTTCGAAAAGGTCGATCTCATCCTGACGCCGACGGCGCCATCGCCCGCCTTTGCCGTCGGCGAGAAAAGCGATGACCCGATCGCCATGTATTTGAACGATGTCTTTACCGTCACCGCCGATCTCGCCGGGCTTCCGGCGATCTCGGTTCCGGCCGGCCTTTCGGCCGAAGGCTTGCCTCTCGGGCTGCAACTGATCGGACGGGCATTCGCGGAAGAGACGGTTTTCCGCGCCGCAGAGGTCCTCGAAGCCGCGGCCGGCTTTCATCATGCTCCGGCCTTTCTCGCGTCGGGTGAGCCATGATCGAAGGCCGAACCGGGTCTTTCGAGATCGTGATCGGGCTCGAAGTCCACGCCCAGGTGATCTCCCGCGCCAAGCTTTTTTCCGGCGCCGCGACGCGGTTCGGCGCCGAACCCAACACCGAGGTCTCTCCGATCGACGCCGCTTTTCCCGGAATGCTCCCCGTTCTCAACAAATTTTGTGTCGAGCAGGCGGTCAAAACCGGGCTTGCGCTTGAAGCCGAGATCAATCTCGAAAGCGTCTTCGAACGCAAAAACTACTTTTATCCCGACCTTCCCCCGGGCTACCAGATCTCGCAATACCAGAACCCGATCGTCGGCGGCGGCCGGATCATTCTCGACATGCCCGACGGTTCTTCGCGGGCGATCCGCATCACTCGCCTCCATCTCGAACAGGACGCCGGGAAAAGCCTTCACGATCAGGACCCCCGGCTGACCTTTGTCGATCTCAACCGCGCCGGCGTCGCCTTGATGGAGATCGTCTCCGAGCCCGATCTCAGAAGCGCGGAAGAGGTCGGGATTTATCTGAGAAAACTGCGCGCGATCCTGCGCGCTCTCGGCACTTCGAACGGCAATATGGAAGAAGGCTCGATGCGCTGCGACGCCAATGTTTCGGTGCGCCGGCCGGGGGCGGCGCTTGGAACGCGCACCGAGATCAAGAACGTCAATTCGATCCGCTTTCTCATGCAAGCGGTCGATTACGAGGCGCGAAGGCAGATCGAGGTCGTCGAGGACGGCGGCCGCGTCCTACAGGAAACCCGGCTTTTCGACAGCGCCCGCGGGACGACAAGGCCGATGCGCAGCAAGGAAGAGGCGCACGACTACCGCTATTTCCCCGACCCCGATCTCGTCCCTCTCGTTCTCGATCGCGAGTGGGTCGAAGAGCTGAAGCGGAGCCTCCCCGAGCTTCCGGACGCGAAAAAGGCGCGGTTCGTGAAAAATTACGGGCTCTCTTCGAGCGACGCCGCTTTTCTCGCCGGGGATGGAGCGAGCGCCGCCTATTTCGAGGCGACGGCGCAAGGCCGCGAGGCGAAGACCGCAGCCAACTGGGTCATGGTCGAGCTTTTGGGCGCGCTCAACAGGAAAGGCCTCGGGATCGCGGGGTCGCCGGTTTCGGCTGAAAGCCTCGGCCGGCTGATCGATCTCGTAAGCGAAGGCACGATCTCCGGGCGGATCGCCAAAGAGGTGTTTGCCGAGATGATCGAAACGGGCGCCGATCCGGGCTCGATCGTCAAGGAAAAAGGGCTTTTTCAGGTGAGCGACGCGGGCGTCATCGAAGAGGCGGTCGATGCGGTTCTCCGGCGCGAAACCGACAAGGTCGCGCAATACAGAAGCGGCCGAGAGAAGCTCTTCGGCTACTTTGTCGGCCAGGTGATGCGGGCGACGGAGGGGAGGGCCAACCCCGCCCTCGTCAACGAGCTTTTGCGAAAGAAATTGGCCGGCTAGGCCGAAAACAGGGCAGCAGCTCCCGGAACCGAAGGCAGGATCGGAAAGGCGCGATGAAAGAGGGAGCGCTTGTGGTGACGGCCCCTTTCCCGCAAAGGAGCCGCGCCATCGTCGCGGAGGAACTCGAGGGTGTCGCGGAAGCGGTCTATCTCGCCGATGTCGCCGAAGAGGGGAGGGCGTCCCTCCTTTCCCGCGCCGCGGTGCTCCTCTCTTACGACACGGCCGTCGAGTTGCGGCCGGCGGAATTTCCCCTTCTCGAAAATCTGCGGCTCATCCAGTTTACGAGCGCCGGCATCGATTGGGTTCCCCTTCGCGGTCTGCCGCCCGCGGTTGCCGTCGCCTCTAATGCGGGCGCGACCGCCGAGCCCATGGCCGAACACGTCCTTGCTTTGGCGCTCGCGGCGGCGAAAAGGCTTTTTGTCGAGCACGCCAATCTGAAAGCCGGAGAATTCAATCAGTTCACCCGCAATCGCATGCTCAGGGGCGGCACTTGCGGGATCCTCGGTTTTGGCGGGGTCGGCAAAGAGGCGGCAAGGCTTCTCGCCGCATTCGGGATGCGCATCCTTGCGATCAACCGCAGCGGGGAGAGTCATGAGGAGAGCCTCAGCCAAAAGGGCGGCTGGGTCGGCACGCTTGCCCGGCTCGACGAACTTCTCGACAGTTCCGATCTCCTCCTCGTCAGCCTTGCCCTGACGCCCGCAACCCTCGGCGTCATCGGCGCGCGGCAACTGGCGCGGATGAAAGAGGACGCGATCCTCGTCAATGTTTCGCGCGGCGAGATCATCGACGAAAAGGCTCTTTACGAGCATCTTCTCGCCCATCCGAAATTCACCGCCTGCATCGACGCCTGGTGGGTCGAGCCGGTTCGCCACCGCCGCTTCGAGATGACCTATCCCTTTCTCGATCTCGCGAACGTCATCGCTTCGCCGCATAATTCGGCGGGAGGAGGAGTGTGGCGCGAGACCTCGTTGCGCCGGGCGCTTGCCAACTGCCGGCGCGTGCTTACCGGGCAGAAGCCTCTCCATCTTCTGCCTCCCGAAGAGCGGATGATGTAGCGGCCTTCCCCTCTTGTGCCGGGACCGGGGCTCATATAAGGGGTTTTATACGCGCGTAGAGCGCTCGAAGGAGAAAGACAAATGAGCGAGGGAAAAGGCATCACGGTTCTCGCCATCTGCGGCAGTTTGCGCAAAGCCTCTTTCAACAAGAGCCTTTTGCGCACGGCGATCGAATTGAAGCCCGCAGGAATGACGATCGAGGTCGCCGATATCGCCTCGATCCCCCTTTACAACGAGGATGTCCGCGCCGAGGGCTATCCCCCTCCGGTCGAAAGACTGCGCCGGCAGATCGCCGCGGCCGATGCGCTCCTTTTTGTCACGCCCGAATACAACTATTCGATGCCGGGGGTTCTCAAAAACGCGATCGACTGGGCCTCGCGCCCGCCCGATCAGCCGTTTGCCGGAAAACCTGCGGCGATCATGGGCGCGAGCGCAGGGCTCGGCGGCACGATGCGCGCGCAATACGACCTGCGGCGCTCCTGCGTCTTTCTCGACATGCGCCCGATCAACAAGCCCGAGGTGTTCGTCGCCAGCGCCGGGCAGAAATTCGACAGCGAAGGCCGTTTCAACGACGAGACGGGGCGCGGGCTCGTTCGCGATCTCCTCGTCGCGCTCGAAAGCTGGACGCGGCGTCTCGGCCGCAGCGTCTGAAAGGTACAATAAGCTCGGAGGAACGCCATGGATTCGACCCTCGATTTCAAGGGCAAGGCCGCGCTCGTCACCGGCGCCGCGGGAGGGATAGGCCGGGCGACGGCGCTCGCTTTCGCAAGGGCGGGCGCAAGGCTCGCTCTCGTCGATCGCGACCTTGCGGGCGGGGAGGCGAGCGCAGGGATCATCCGCCAGGAGGGCGGGGAAGCGCTTTTTATCGGCGCCGACGTCACCCGTTCCGCCGAGGTTGCCGATTACGTCAAACGGACCGTCGAGGCCTACGGCGCCATCGACTGCTTTTTCAACAATGCCGGGATCGAAGGCAAATGGGCGCACACGGCCGAATATGACGAGGCGATCTTCGACGCCGTTATCGCCGTCAACCTGAAGGGGATCTTTCTCGGGCTGCGCCATGTGCTGCCGGTGATGCTGCGGCAGAAAAGGGGCGCCGTCGTCAATACCGCTTCGGTTGCGGGCCTCGTCGCGACGCCGGGGATGCCGGCCTATGTCGCCTCCAAGCACGGGGTGATCGGCTTGACCAAAACCGCGGCGGGCGAGGTCGCGCGGCAGGGAATACGCGTCAACGCCGTGTGCCCCGGCCCGGTCGATACGCGCATGATCCACGCGCTCGAAAGAGAACTCAATCCGGCCGATCCCGGAAGCGTCGAGCGGCGCTATCAGGCGGCGATCCCGAGCGGGCGTTATACGAAGCCGGAAGAGATCGCCAACGTCGTTCTTTTCCTTTGCTCCGACCTCGCCCTCAACATCAACGGCGCGCAGTTTGTCGTCGACGGCGCGCGCACGGCGACGGGCGGAGCGGTGACCGGGGCGCTGCAGAACTGAAAGGGGCGCCCTCGCGGCAAAAGGGTCAGGCGACGCTTCCCCTTTCGATAAGGAAGACGCGATCGAGAAGGTCGGCGAGGAGGCTGTCGTTCGATTCCGCCATCAGGATCGAAAGGCCGCTTCCCTTGAGGCGAGCCAAAACCTCGATCATGCGGCGCGCGAGAGCGGGGGCGAGGCCTTCGGTCGGCTCGTCGAGCAGAATGAGCCTTCTGCCGCAAAGAAGAGCCCTTGCAAGCGCGAGAAGCTTTTGCTGGCCGCCGCTCAAATATCCCGCCTGGCGTTTCGCAAAGGCCGCGACTTCGGGCATCAGTTCGTAGACCCGCTCGAGGCGGCCTTCCGGCGCCTCTCCGGTCACCCACATCGGCAGGAGAAGGTTGTCCTCTGCGGTGAAATCCGGCAGCAGCCGGCGGTCTTCCGGCATGTAACCGATGCCGAGATGGGCCCTTTTGTGAGCGGGCATCGAACGCAGGTTGTCGCCTTCGCAAAGGATCGTTCCGGAAAGAGCGGGGACGAGGCCCATCACGGTGCGCAAAAGCGTGGTCTTGCCGGCGCCGTTGCGGCCGATGAGACCGCAAAGCGCGCCTTTCGGCACGTCGAGCGCGACATCGTGGAGGATGTGGGTAGCGCCGATTGCGACCTCGACGCCGGAAAGAAAGAGCGCCTCGGGGTTCACCGGGCCGCCTTGACGCGCTCGCCGACGACGAGACGGCGCACCTCTGGATCGTCGATCACCTTTGCCGGCGGGCCGTCGGCAATGATAAAGCCGTCGGCAAAAGCGAGCACGCGGCGCGCATAACGGCCGATGATCTCCATGTCGTGCTCGATAAAAAGGATCGTGGTTTTCTGCTCTTCGAGCACCGTCATGATGCGGTCCATGATGGCGAATTTCTCTCTGGCGCTGATCCCGCTCGTCGGTTCGTCGAGAAGAAGAAGATCGGGTTCCCTGACCGTCGCCATGGCGATGTCGAGAAGCTTGCGCACGCCTTGAGGGAGAAGGCTCGCGGGCTCTTCGCTGTAGGAAGCGATACCATAGGCTTCGAGCATCGCCATCGCCCGTTCCTCCCGCCCGCGCCGGCGCAAAGGGCTCCAGATCGGCAACCTGCCGTCTTCGGCGACGCCGAAAGCGATCAGAAGATTGTCGATCACCGAGGCGCTCGCAAAGACCTGCGGCACCTGAAAGGAACGTGCGATCCCCGCTTTTGCGATCTGGCGCGGCGGTCTGCCGGTGATCTCCCGCCCGCTAAAGGCAATCCTCCCCGAGCTTGGCGCAAGATAGCCCGTCACCATGTTGACAAAGGTGGTCTTGCCGGCGCCATTGGCGCCGATGACGCCGACCACCTCGCCTCTTTCGACGCTGAGAGAAAGATTGGAGACGGCGGCGAGCGTGCCGAAGCGCTTATACAGAGCACTGACTTCGAGAAGCGCGCTCACGCGGGGCCTCGCCGCTTTGGGCTGCGGCGGAAGAGCGACCACACGCCTTCGGGCAAAAAGACGATGAGAAGGAGAAGCGCCGTGCCAACAACGAGGTGCCAGATCTGCGGGGCGTATTGCGCGGCATAGATGCGCAAGAGGACAAACAAGGCCGACCCCAAAAACGGCGCCGCGACGCTTCCCGTCCCGGAAAGGACGGCGACGAACACGAATTCGCCTGAGGTCGTCCAATACGCCATCTCGGGATCGATATGGCCGACCGCCAAGAT
>JAJYIC010000303.1 GCA_021790295.1 Pseudomonadota bacterium
GACCTGCGCCGCCCGGTGCCGGCCTTTCTCGCGCGGCGCCTCGAAGGGGCGCGGATCGGCGATCTCAGGCGGCGGGGAAAGGATCTCCTCGTCGAACTCGACGCCGACTTTCTCCTTCTCATTCATCTCGGAATGTCGGGGCGGCTGGTCGCCGGCGGCGCCGATCTTCCCGCCGCCCGCCACGACCATCTGGTTCTCCGTTTCGATGACGGCACCGTCCTTCGTTTCAACGATCCGCGCCGTTTCGGCCTGATCGATCATCTTTTGCGCGGCGAGGAAGCCCGCCACCCGCTTCTTTGCGGGCTCGGAAAGGAGCCTCTCGACCCCGGTTTCGACGGCCCCTACCTCGCCCGCGCCTTGGCCGGCAAATCCGCGGCGATCAAGACCGTCCTCCTCGACCAGAGGATCTGCGCCGGTCTCGGCAATATCTATGCCTGCGAGGCGCTTTACCGCGCGCGCCTTTCGCCGTTCCGGCGCGCAGGAGGGCTCGGAGAAAAGCGGGCGGCAAGGCTCGCGGGGGCGATCCGCGCCGTTCTCGGGGAAGCGATCGAAGCCGGGGGCTCCTCTCTCAAAGATTATGTCCGGGCGGATGGGGAACTCGGCTATTTCCAGAAACACTGGGCGGTTTACGGCCGAGAAGGCGAACCCTGCCCCGACTGCGATTGCGCAAAGGGGGTGAAGCGCGCCCACCAGGGCGGGCGTTCGACCTTTTTTTGCGCCAGACGCCAGCGGTGAAGAAAAGGAGCAGGCAACGGATGAGCGAGACCTACCGGAACCTCAGCGTCGAACGCAAAGGCGCCGTCGCGATCATCACTCTCGAGCGGCCCGAAGCCTTGAATGCGCTCAATGCCGCGCTCATCGGCGAGATCGGCGCGGCTCTCGACGCGCTCGAAAGCGAGGAGGCGATCGCGGCGATCATCTTGACGGGGGGCGAGAAGGCCTTTGCCGCCGGCGCCGACATCAAGGAGATGGCAGGGAAAACCTATATCGAAGCCTACCGCGAGGATTTCATCACCCGCGGCTGGGAGCGCATCGCCCTTTGCCGCAAACCGATGATCGCCGCCGTTTCCGGTTATGCCCTCGGCGGCGGGTGCGAGATCGCGATGATGTGCGACATCGTCATCGCCGCCGAAGGGGCGCGTTTCGGGCAGCCGGAAATCTCTCTCGGGACGATGCCGGGGGTGGGCGGCACGCAAAGGCTTGCGCGTTTTATCGGCAAGGCGAAGGCGATGGATCTTTGCCTCACCGGGCGCATGATGGAGGCCGCGGAGGCGGAAAGAGCGGGGCTCGTAAGCCGCGTCGTGGCCAAAGAGGATCTTCGCAAAGAGGCGCTCGCCGTCGCCGAGCGGATCGCCGCCTTCTCCCAGCCGATCGCGATGATGATCAAGGAATCGGTCAACCGCGCCTATGAGACGACGCTTGCCGAAGGGGTGCGCTTCGAACGCCGCCTCTTTTACGGCACTTTTGCCACCGAAGACCAGAAAGAGGGGATGGCCGCCTTTATCGAAAAGCGCAAACCCCGTTTCCGCAACTGCTAGCCCCGCATTTCTCACACTGGGCGTGGGCTGAAGCGAACGCATTGACGGCCCCGCAGGGGGCGGATATAAGCGCCCGCTTTAGAGTGATTTCGGCAACGGCATGGCGAAGCATAAATCGGCGGAAAAGCGCATCCGCCAGACCCTCAAACGAACCGCGATCAACCGCGCGCGGATGAGCCGGGTGCGCACCTTTGTCAAAAAGGTCGAGGCGGCGATCGAGACTGGCGACAAGGACGCCGCGCTTTCCGCCTTTCGTCTCGCCCAACCCGAACTTCACCGCGCGGTGACAAAAGGCGTCCTCCACAAAAACACGGTCTCCCGCAAGCTTTCCCGGCTCGCGACCCGCATCAACGCCCTCTAACGGGCGAGCCCCTTTCCGCCGACAATTTTTTGCTCCGAGCAAAAGGGCTCGTTGCCCCCTGTTTGCCGGTTACGGCTAACGGGCGTGCGCGCGGTTCAACCTCCGCAACCAAAAAATGTGTGAGCGTTCGCTTTTTGATCACGTTGCGCGGCGGGTGCCGTTTCAGCTAAATTTGGTGAGCGGGAGGCAACAATCACAGCATCTGACCGTGAATACGAATATTCCTAAAAGGAGTGTATTTGTATTTTTAGAAGAGACCGGGTAATTACATTTCGAAAAGGGCTTGGCCGGCGCGGAGCAACGGCGAGAGTCGTGGCAGGTGAGAATGAAACGGCGAAGTTTCTATAACGCTGATTGTGCGGCATAATGCTGGATATTACTGCCGTCCAGAAGTGGGGGGTGCGGTGGTAGCGCAAGCGGCAGCAGAGCCTCAAGGGGCAAACCTATCCTCTATGGCGGAGTGGGGGCGGGTGGTCGGCCGGCTCAAAAACGAGGTCGGCGACATCGTCTACCGCAGTTGGCTCAGGCCGATGACGGTCGAGCGCATCGGCGGCGGGGAGGCAGTGATCGCCTTGCCGACTCGGTTCCTCTGCGACTGGGTGAAGGCGAATTATGCCGATCGGCTTCTCTGCCTATGGCGCGCCGAGAACCGCCAGGTGACGCGGCTCTCCATCGTCGTCGCCGAGCCTTTGCCGCAGAAAGGCGGAAAAGAGCGCGGCGAGCGCGCGCCCGAAGGCGAAGGGTTCCCCGAATCGGTTGCGGCCTCTGCCGGCGCGGGCGAAGACAAGCACCCGCTTTCCGCACCTCTCGACCCGCGCCTCACCTTTGCCAATTTTGTCGTCGGCAAGCCGAACGCTTTCGCCCATGCCGCCGCCCGCCGGGTGGTCGAAACCTGCATCGAGCAGCCGCGCAGTTTGCCGTTCAATCCTCTTTTTCTCCACGGCGGCGTCGGATTGGGCAAGACACATCTGCTGCACGCGGTGGCGCAGGAGACGCGCGCGCGCGCGCCAAGCCGCAAGGTCATCTACCTTTCGGCCGAAAAGTTCATGTATCAATTCATTCGCGCGTTGCGTTTCAAATCGACGATGGATTTCAAGGAGGAGTTCCGCTCCGTCGATCTCTTGATGGTGGACGACGTGCAGTTCATCAGCGGCAAGGAGTCGACCCAGGAGGAGTTCTTTCACACCTTCAACGCTCTCGTCGATCATAACCGGCAGATCGTCATCTCCGCCGACCGCTCGCCGTCCGATCTCGAAGGGATCGAGGAACGGGTGCGTTCGCGCCTCGGTTGGGGGCTCGTCGCCGACCTGCACCCGACCACTTACGAGTTGCGCCTCGGCATCCTGCAATCGAAAGCCGAGGAACGCGGCGCGAGGCTGCCGCAAAAGGTGATGGAGTTTCTCGCCCACAAGATCGCCTCCAATGTGCGCGAACTCGAAGGCGCTCTCACCCGCATCATCGCCCATATGCAGTTCCTCGACCGCGAGATCACCCTCGAAAGCGCACAGGAGCTTTTGCGCGATCTGTTGCGCGCGAACGACAGGCAGGTAAAGATCGAGGACATCCAAAAGCGCGTTGCCGAGCATTACAACATCCGCTTTGGCGAGATGACCTCGAGCCGGCGGGCGCGCGCTGTCGCCCGCCCTCGTCAGATCGCGATGTATCTTTCGAAGCAGTTGACGAGCCGCTCT
>JAJYIC010000304.1 GCA_021790295.1 Pseudomonadota bacterium
TTGTGGGACCCGACAAAAAAGCGGGGGCGCCGTCCTTCACCCCCTTTTGCCGCAAACTCTGCGGCCAATCTAGCGGGCGCCCGCCTGGGGCACAACGGTTCGAGGGGCGGGGGGTTCGCAAGGGGGATACGAAAGGAGCGCCTTTCGCACCAAAGCCCGTTTTAGCGCTTGCGGCAGGGGCCGCATTCGCTATTTTTTCATCCAAGAGGGGGATGGTAAGCGCGGTCGCGCCGTTTGCCTTTGGCGCTTGCGCTTCGAGTCCAGGGGGTTGAATCGGGTTTTCAGACGATGCCGAACGATCCGGGGGGAGCGGAATTTGCCCTGGCGGCCTTGCTGCCCGAAGATCCGTTGCCCGCAGAAGCGGACATCGAGGAGCTGAAGGCTGCGATCCTCGCCCGCCTGGCGCTGAGCGCCGGCAAGGACGCGGCCGCGGCCTCGGCCCGCGACTGGTTTGTGGCAACCGCTCTCGTCCTTCGCGACCGCGTCATCCACCGCGCTCTTGCGGGCCCGGCGCAGGCTGGGCCGAAAAAGCGCGTCTTCTATCTCTCTCTCGAATTTCTGACCGGGCGGCTTTTGCAGGATGTGGCGGCGAACCTGCGCCTCGACCGCGCGCTCGAAGGAGCGCTCGGGGATCTCGGGGCCGACCCGAAGCGCCTGATCGAAGCCGAGCCCGAGCCCGCGCTCGGAAACGGCGGCCTCGGGCGTCTCGCCGCCTGTTATCTCGAAAGCATGGCGAGCCTCGGCATCCCCGCTTGCGGTTACGGAATCCGTTACGATTACGGGCTTTTTCGCCAGAGGCTCAGGGACGGCTGGCAGCAGGAAGAGCCCGAAGACTGGCTTGCCTTTGGCAATCCGTGGGAATTTGCCCGCCCCGAACTCGCCGTCAGCGTCGGTTTCGGCGGCCGGGTCGAGCACCAGCCTTCGCGCAAAGGCGAACGCCGCGCGCTTTGGCATCCGGAAGAGATGGTCGAGGCGCTTGCCTACGACATCGCGATCGTCGGTTGGCGCGCCCGGCGCGTCAACTGGCTGCGCTTATGGTCGGCGCGGGCGCCGGTGCCTTTGCGTCTCGACATCTTCAACGGCGGCGACCACGCGGGCGCGCTTGCCCAACAGGCAAGGGCCGAAGCGTTGTCGAAGGTCCTTTATCCGAGCGATTCGACCCCGGCCGGGCGGGAATTGCGCTTGCGGCAGGAGTATTTTTTCGCTTCCGCCGCCCTTCAGGACATCCTGCGCTTTCATCTTTCGCAGTTCGGCAGCCTTTATTCCCTTCCCGAACAGGCGGCGGTCCAGCTCAACGACACCCATCCGGCGATCGCCGTCGCCGAACTGATGCGCCTTCTCGTCGATTGTCACAACCTGCCCTGGGAGGACGCCTGGCGGATCACAGTCTCGACCTTTTCCTATACGAACCACACGCTCCTTCCCGAAGCTCTCGAAAGCTGGCCGGTTGCGCTTTTCGAGAGGGTTCTGCCGCGCCATCTCGAGATCATCTACCGGATCAACGACGATCACCTGAAGGAACTCGGCCGGCGCGGCGAGGGCGATCCGGCCGTTGTCGCAGAGGTGTCGCTGATCGGCGAGAACGGCGAACGCCATGTGCGCATGGCGAACCTCGCCTTTCTCGGCTCGCGCAAAGTGAACGGCGTCTCTGCGCTCCATACGGAATTGATGCGGCGAACCGTGTTCGCCGCCTTCCACCGACTTTACCCCGAACGGATCGTCAACAAGACCAACGGCATCAGCTTTCGCCGCTGGCTTTACGAGGCCAATCCCGATCTCGCTTCCCTCGTGTGCCGGGTTACGGCAAGGGACATCATGGCCGACCCGCAAGCCCTCGCCGCCCTTGCCGAATGCGCCGAAGAAGAGGCGTTGCAGGAGGAGCTTGCCGCCATCAAACGCCGGCGCAAAGGCGTTCTCGCCCGTTACGTGCGCGAGGAAACGGGGATCGCGCTCGACCCCGAAGCGCTTTTCGACGTTCAGATCAAGCGCATCCACGAATATAAGCGCCAGCTTCTCAACCTGTTGCAGACGATCGCTCTTTATCGCGCGATCCGCGCCGACCCCGCGCTTGCTTTCGCGCCCCGCGTCAAGATCTTCGCCGGCAAGGCGGCGGCGAGCTATGGCGAAGCCAAACTCATCATCAAGCTCATCAACGATGCGGCGGCGATCATCAATGCCGATCCTCTCGTCGCCGGCCGCCTCAAGCTCGTCTTCCTTCCCAATTACAATGTCAGCCTTGCCCAGCTCGTCATCCCCGCCGCCGATCTGTCGGAACAGATTTCGACCGCCGGAATGGAAGCCTCCGGCACCGGAAACATGAAGCTCGCGTTGAACGGCGCCTTGACCATCGGCACTCTCGACGGCGCCAACATCGAGATCCGCGAACGGGTCGGCGAAGAGAACATGTTCATCTTCGGCCTCAACGCCGAAGAGGCCGCGGAGCGCCGGCGCCGAGGCCCGGATGCGGACGCCTTTCTCGCCGCCTCTCCCGCTCTCTCGCAGGTCCTCGAGGCTTTGACGAAAGGCGAATTCTCTGGCGACGACCCGCGCCGCTTCTGGGGGCTCGTCGAAGGGCTCGTGCGCGCCGACCATTTTCTCGTCCTGGCCGATTTCGCCGCTTATAGAAAAGCGCAGGAAAGGGTCGACGCGCTGTGGCAAGACCCTCGCGCATGGCGGCGCGCTGCCCTTCTCAACATCGCCGGAATGGGGTGGTTTGCGGCCGACCGCGCCGTCGCCGAATACGCCCGCGAGATCTGGAACCTGCCGCCGGCGGCGCTTTCCTGAAGGCCGTCGCGGCATTTCCCTTCTTTTCTGCGCCCCTCAAAGGGTCAAAGGCGGAAGATCGATCCAGCGCCTTTCGGCATGGCTTTGATGGCAGGCTTCGGCGAGCTGGAGCCCTTTGGCGCCTTCGAGAAGGTTGGCCGAAATGGGGGCGTCTTCGGCGAGGTGGCGCAGGAACTCTTCCCATCCGGCGCGGTAGCCGTTTAGGGCGGGGGCGCTGTCGGGAATTTCCTGCCAGCCCTCGTCAAAGCTCCTCTCGCGCGGTTTTTCCGGGTCGAAAAACGGTTTTGGCGTGGCGACGAGAGGCTGGATGAAACAGCGGTGAAGGCCCGCGACGGCCGAACCCGCGGTCCCGTCGACCTGGATCTCGAGAAGATCGCCCCGTTTGACCCGCGTCGCCCAGCTCGCGCCGAGACGCGCCAAAACCCCGCCTTCGAGGGCGAAAAGGGCAAAGGCCCCGTCTTCGACATCGACATCGTAAAGCCGGCCCTCTTCGTCGCGGCGGCGCGGCAGAAGCGTCGCCTTGACGCAAAGGACGCTTTCGATCCGCCCCAAAAGCCGATCGAACAGATAACGCCAATGCGGGAACATATCGAGAAGGATGCCGCCGCCCCTCTCCTTGCGGTAATTCCAGCTCGGGCGCTGCGCCGGCAAGGTCTCGCCGTCGAAAATCCACCAGCCGAAATCGAGACGGATGGTCAGCACCCTGCCGAAAAACCCGTTATCGAAAAGCATCTTGAGTTTTTTGAGCCCGGGCAGAGAAAGCTTGTCCTGGACGACGCCGGCTTTCAGCCCTCTCTCTTTGGC
>JAJYIC010000305.1 GCA_021790295.1 Pseudomonadota bacterium
GGCGAGAGGATCCTTTTGTGAAAAAGGGCCTTCTCGTCTTGAAGCCCGGGGTTTTGACGACCGTTCAGGATCAGGGAAGGTTCGGTTATCGGCGCATCGGCGTTCCGGTCTCGGGCGCTCTCGACGGGGAAAGCCTCCTTCTCGCGAACGCCCTTGCCGGCAACCCGCCGCAATGCGCCGGGCTCGAAATCCTTTATGGCGGGCCCGTCTTCAAGGTGGCGGCGCAGAGCGTGCGGGTCGCGCTCGCCGGAGGGCAAGGGCGGATCGCGATTCGAGGCGGGCCCTCTATTCCCTTTTGGCAAAGCCTCACGCTCGAGGAAGGCGCCGAATTCGAAATCCTCCCCGACCGCCGCGTCGCCTCCTCTTATCTCGCCGTCGAAGGCGGGTTTGCCGTACCGCTTTTTCTCGGCAGCGCTTCGACCTTCGCGCGCGCCGGGTTCGGCGGCTTTGAGGGGAGGGCCTTGAAAGAGGGCGACCTCCTGCCGCTCCTTTCCCCCCGCGCCGCGCAAAGGCAAGAGCGCCGTTTGAAGGCGCCGCCGCCCTTTGCCGGCGACGAGAGGATCCGCGTTGTCCTCGGGCCGCAGGCGGATCGTTTCGAGGAGGAGGCTCTTTCTCTTCTTTGCACCGCCGAGTTCCGCGTATCGGCGAGCGCCGATCGCATGGGGATGCGCCTTGAAGGCCCGCGGCTTTCCGTTCTCGGAGGCTGGGATATCGTCTCCGACGCGATCCCCAACGGCGCGATCCAGATACCGGGTTCGGGGCAGCCGATCCTCCTTCTTGCGGACCACCAGACGACGGGGGGCTATGCGAAAATCGCGACCGTGATTTCGGTCGATCTTCCCGTTGTCGGCCGCCGCCGTCCGGGGGACAGGGTTCTTTTCAGCGCGGTCGGGGTCGAAGAGGCAGAGGCGCTCGCGCGCGACAAGGCAAAATCTCTCGCCGCCCTCCTTCGAGAACTCGAAAGCGTCCCCTTCGAAGACCTTTACGATCGCGGCCGGCTTTATGGCGAAAACCTCATCAGCGGCGTCGTTTCGGGACGCGATTAGCGAAACTCGAAGAAGGGTTTCCGATCGGCTATGGTGGGAGAAAGAGCCGAGGAGGGTGAGATGCGTGCTGCGGTCTTGCGCGAGGTGGGAAAGCCGCTCGAGATCCTCGATCTCGAACAGGAAGGACCGAAGGCGGGCGAGGTCCGGGTGAAGGTCAAGGCGGCCGGGGTGTGCATGAGCGATTGGCACATCATGAACGGCGATTGGCCTTTGCCTTTGCCGATGGTTCTCGGCCACGAGGCCGCCGGCGTCGTCGAGGAGACCGGTCCCGGGGTCGAATCGGTCAAGCCCGGAGATCCCGTCATCTTTTCCTTCCGCCCTCATTGCGGGCATTGCCGCTATTGCGCCGAAGGCAGAAGCGTCTTGTGCATCGGCCGCAACGACAGCCCGCGCTGGCGGATGCATGACGCAAGCGCGCGCCTTTCCCTCGGCGGCGAACCGGTCAACCAGATGGCGCGGATCGGCACTTTTTCCGAAAAGGTGGTTTGCCCCGCGGAACAGGTGGTCAAGGTCCGCGACGATCTTCCCTTTACCCACGCGGCGATCATCGGTTGCAGCGTCGCGACGGGGGTGGGGGCCGTGATACGCCATGCGCGGGTCGCCGCGGGAACGAGCGTTCTCGTCATCGGCTGCGGAGGGGTCGGCCTCAATGTCGTCCAAGGGGCAAGGCTCGCGGGCGCGCGGCCAATCATCGCCTGCGACCTTCTCGACAAAAAGCTCGACATCGCGCGCCGCTTTGGCGCAACCCACGCGGTCAACGCGCGCCGGGAAGAGGTCGCCTCGCGCGTCCGCGAATTGACCGAAGGCCTCGGGGTCGATACGGCTTTCGATGCGATCGGCGGGGAAGCGAGCGCGGTTTCGGCGATCGAATCCCTGGCGCCCGGAGGGCATGCGGTTCTCGTCGGCATCCCGGCCTTTTCCGCGCGCGCCCCTTTGAACCCCTCGCAAATGGTCTACAGCGAAAAGACCGTCAGCGGCACCTATTACGGCTCGATCAGGCCGGAGATCGATTTTCCCCTTCTCTGCGACCTCGATCTCGAAAAGCGGATCAACCTCGACGACCTGATCAGCCGCACCTACCGGTTCGAAGAGATCAACGAAGGCTTTCGCCTGATGCTCGAAGGGGAGGTCGCGCGCGGCGTCATCGTCTTCGATTGAGCGCTCGGCGCCCTCAAGGCGCCGGAGCCGAAGGCGTCAGGTAAAGCCCGAGAAAGACGAGCGCCGTGCCGGCGCCCATCAAGGCGATGGCGAAAGCGATCACCGCGCTTTTGCTTCGCGTCAGGTGGTAGGCAAAGCCCATCATGACGAAACCGACCCAGCTCACGAGGTTTATGCCGAAGAGCGTATGCCGGATAAGGAAATTTTGCGCCGCCGTCACCGTCTTTCTCCCCCCGCCTTTGCGGCCGAATATAGCCCCGCAGAGGGGCGAGGGCGAGAGAAGGCGCAGGCGATAAGAAGGGGCCGGACGCGGTATCGACCAAAGGCCGCGCGAGCGGCGGATGAAAGGGAAGAGAACGGGAGGCAGGGATGGGCTCGCAAAGGGCAAGGACGACTGTGGCGGAGTTGCGCCAAAGGCTCAGAGAGCCGGGCGAGATCGCGATCGTCGATGCGCGCGAAGAAAAGGGTTTTGCGACCCGGCATCTCTTTCTTGCCTCCTCATTGCCTTTGAGCCGTCTCGAAATCCTCGCGCCCTCTCTCCTGCCTCGGCGCGGCGTCCCGATCGTCGTCTGCGACAACGGCGAAGGGCTCGGCGAACGCGCGGCCGCGCGTCTTGCGGACGCCGGCTATGGCGAGACGAGCGTGCTCGAAGGCGGGATCGAGGCTTCTGGCGCCTCGGGGTTTCCCCTTTATAGCGGCGTCCATGTACCGAGCAAGGCTTTCGCCGAAGTCGTCGAACAGGAATGCGCCACCCCTTCGATCGACGCTTTGGAATTCGAAAGGCTGCGGCAGGAAGGTGGGAAGATCCACATTTTCGACAGCCGCAGCTTTGCCGAATATCATGCGAACAGCATCCCCGGAGCGGTGAGCGTACCGGGCGCCGAACTCCTTTACCGTTTTGCCGATCTCGTTCTCGACGAGAAGAGCCTCGTCGTCGTCAATTGCGGCGGGCGCACGCGCAGCATCATCGGCGCCCAAAGCCTGATCGAAGCCGGCGTGCCGAACCGCGTCGTCTCTTTGAGGGACGGCACCATGGGTTGGCACCTCGCCGGCTTCGAGGTGGTCCGCGGGGCCGAGCGGCGCGCGCCTTCGGTTTCGCCCCGCGCCTTCGCGTTTGCCCGCGAGCGCGCGGAGAGCCTTGCCCGGCGTTTCAAGCTGCCGGCGATCGACAGGAAAACCCTCGACGCCTGGCGGCGCGAAAGCGAAGAGCGGAGCCTTTACCTTCTCGATGTGCGCTCTCCCGAGGAATACGAGAGCGGCCACCTTCCGGGGAGCCTTTCGGCGCCTGGAGGGCAGCTCGTCCAGGAAACGGACGCCTCTATTGCCGTGCGCGGCGCGCGCATCGTTCTCATCGACAACGAAGGCGTGCGCGCGCCGATGAC
>JAJYIC010000306.1 GCA_021790295.1 Pseudomonadota bacterium
ACTCGCCGTAGAAGCGCTCCTCGGCCGCGAGAATCGCCGCCCGATGGAGAGCGAGAGCGTTGGAGGGGTACTCGGCTTCCTCGCCGCCCGAATGCCCCTTCTTCTCCTCGGCCAGAGCCTTGCGCGTCTCTTCGGGGAGAACCGCGAGATGGCCGTAATTGGGGTGGTCGAAACCGAGAAGGACCCTCTCCCCCGGTGTTCTGAAACGCACCCCTGCCTTAAGGTCGAGGCGGAATTTGACAAACTGAACGGCAGAGGCCCTGCCTTCGGGGCTGGTGTTTTCGCGGCTCGTATCGGCTTCGCCCTTGATCCGCCTGCCGGCGATTTCGAGAAAAGCCGCGTCTTCGATCCCGCCGAGCCTTGAAAGCTCGGCCCTTCGCCGGGTCGCATCGTCGATCTCGATCATGACCGTCGCCGAAAGCTCGTTCTCTTTCGGGATCAGCGGGTTATAGGCCCCCAGCTCGCCTTCGATCTGGGCCTCGCCGCCCTTTTCGATAAAAAGCATCTCCTGAACCTGATGCCGCATCGTCTCGTAATTCTCGAAATGGCAGGTGACAAAGGGCCCGACCTCGACCCTGCGGCGGCGTTTGAGGGCGGCGATCCTTTGCCGCTCGCTGCCCCTTTCTTGCGCATATTGCAAAGGCGGGAGGATGTCGCTTCGGGTGAGAACTCTCATTTCGCGCGGCATTCTGGTTACTCTCTTTTCTCCGATCCTTCCCCGCGGCTTTGCGAGCCCTCGATGCCGTAAGCGCGGGCCATAAGCTCGATCGGGTGGAGGGCACGGGCGGGCGGCCGCTTCTCCCCGGAAAGCGTCTCCATTCCCTGCACGATATGCATGCCGGCAAGAGGGCATTCCGAGGAAAGGAAAGGCTTCCCGTTTGCCGCCGCCTCGCGCGCGACGGGCCGGCCGACTTTGAGCGCAGTTGCGAAATTCTCTTTGAGGACGCCCCAGGAGCCGCCGTGGCCCGAGCAACGCTCGATCACCGCGATATCGCTTTCAGGCAGGAGCCGCAGCATTTCGGCCGCCTTTTGCCCCATGTTCTGGGCGCGGGCGTGGCAGGCGATATGAAGGCTGACGCCGCCGCCCAGAGGGCCAAGCCCCGGCGCAAGGCCTTCCTTTTTTGCGATATCGACGACGTATTCGCTAACGTCGAAGGTGGCGCGGGCGAGCTTTTGCACCGCTTCCTCTTCGGGCAAGAGAAGAGGCCACTCGAATTTGAGCATGAGGGCGCAAGAAGGGACGAGAGCGATCACGTCATAGCCCTTGTCGATCAGGGGCCCGAGCGCCGCCGACACCTCTCTCGCGGCGGCCGCGACTGCCGCGAGATCGCCCTCTTCGAATTGCGGCATCCCGCAACAGCGAGGATAGAGGACTGCTGTTTCGACGCCGTTTCTGGCGAGAACGGCATGCGCGGCCTCGCCGATCCCGGGATTGTTGTAATTGACGAAACAGGTGGCGAAAAGAACGGCCTTGCGCGCCGCGGCCGTTGCCGAAGGGTCGCGCGAGGGCGGCGAAGCCTTCGCCCTTGCGGCAAAACTTTCCCTTTGATACCGTGGCAACTCGGCGCGCCTGTCGATCCCCGCAATCCTTTCGAGCAAACCGCGGGTAAAGCGGTTGCGGCGATCGCTTGCCCAATTGGCAAGAGCCGCCACAAGGCGCGCGAGGCGGCCGTTGCGGTCGGTCTTGACGAGCTGGCGCCGGGCGAAGGTAGAAGCGCGCTCTTTCCAAAGGACCGCGCGATAGCGCAGCATCAGATGGGGAAAGTCGACATCGAAAGGGTGCGGCGGGACGTAAGGGCACTTTGTCATAAAGCACATGTCGCAGAGCGTGCAGGCCGCCGCGACCTTGGCAAAATCGGCACGCTTCACCGAGTCGAGTTCCCCCGTCGCGGAAGTGTCGATGAGATCAAAAAGCCGCGGAAAAGACTCGCATAAATTAAAACAGCGCCTGCAGGTATGGCAGATGTCGAAAACGCGGGCCATCTCCGCCTCGGTTTTGCTCCGGTCGGCGAAATCCGGGCTTTGCCACGGGATGGCGTGACGCTTCGGAGCCTCAAGGCTGCCCTCTCTCACCGGCGGCCTCCTTTTCCGTTATTCTCGTCGATCGCATGAAAAGGGGCGCGGAAGGGTTTTCTCCCGCGCCCCTCGGGGGACGACGCCCCGGCGCTCAGAGCGTATCGAGAGCCCTCTGGAAACGGCCGGCATGAGACTTTTCGGCCTTGGCCAGAGTCTCGAACCAGTCCGCGATTTCTTCGAACCCTTCCTGCCGGGCGGTGCGCGCCATTCCGGGATACATCTCCGTATATTCGTAAGTCTCCCCGGCGATCGCCGAACGCAGATTGTCGCCGGTGGCCCCGATCGGCTTGCCGGTGACCGGGTCGCCGACTTCCTCGAGGTATTCGAGATGGCCGTGAGCATGGCCCGTCTCACCTTCGGCGGTCGAGCGGAAGACCGTGGAGACGTCGTTATAGCCTTCGACGTCGGCCTTTTGCGCAAAATAAAGGTAACGCCGGTTTGCCTGGCTTTCGCCGGCAAAAGCCTCTTTCAGGTTTGCTTCCGTCTTCGAGCCTTTCAACGAGGGCATGTCTCTTCTCCCATGCTGCCCGGAGCAGGCGGCGTCATCTTGCCGCCCTCTCCCCGATCCGTCTCCTCATATGAGGAGAGCGGAAAAGGAGTCAAGAAATAAGAATTATTCTAAACTGCGGGAGATTCGTCAGCCGCCCTCAATGGCGGTCGGGACCAAGCCGGACGATGATTTCGAGGCGCCTCACCTCGGTTCCCGAAGGCGGCCGCGGCAATCCGGAAATGACGATCCCGTCGCCGCCGATATCGAGAAGCTCGCTTTTGGCCTCATCGAAAAAATGGTGGTGTTCGGTTGTGTTGGTGTCGAAGTAGGAGCGCCCGGGCTCGACCACCACCTCGCGCAAAAGACCGGCGCCGGTAAACTGGTGAAGGGTGTTGTAAACGGTGGCGAGCGAGACGCGGATCGCCGCAGCGCGCGCTTCTCCGTGCAATTGTTCGGCGGTGATGTGACGGCCGCCGTTTTCGAGAAGAAGTCGCGCCAAAGCGACGCGCTGGCGCGTCGGTCGCAGACCGGCTTCGCGCAAGCGCAACACCGCCTTCGGAGGAGCTTCGGGCTTCATGGAATTTATATAGGTATAGAAAGCCGCGAAAGAAAAGGGGAAAAGGGCGATCGCCCGGGGATTCGGGCAAGGATCACCGCGAAATCGACCCCGATCGGTCCTTGACGCACTCGGGCCGGCTTCCCCCGGCGCGCGAGCGGCCGATCAATCGCCGGTTTGCAGACGCTCGACCAGTTCGCGCACGACCGGAATATAACCGTTCGCGTAAAACGGGTCGCTCGCAAAGCGGTAGGCGTTGCGGCCGGCGAACATCAACTGGAACTCGACATCGTCGGAATGGCGGATCTTCTGCAAGGTCTTCTGGATGCAAAAGCTTCTGGGATCCGCCTTTTTGCCGGTGGTACCGGCTTCGTTTTGCGCCCAGTTCGAAAACAGGCAAGCGCTCAAACAGCCCATGCAATTGATCTGGTCGTTGCGGATTTCGAGCGCTTTCTC
>JAJYIC010000307.1 GCA_021790295.1 Pseudomonadota bacterium
CACGCGTGCATCTCGTCTGATGGTTGGCGCTGGGACGGTAGAAGATCGACCGGCCGCCCCGTGTCGGTGACTTTTTTCCTCTCCGCGATGCGGCAAATGCCCGCTACGGGGCATCCCTTGCGATTCGCTTCCTTTGTTTCGAGCGGTCCTCTCGCCGCTGTCATCGCCGGCCCAGGGGAGCGACAAGCGCGGTAAAGGCGAGTTCCCCGGGAGCGCGCCAGAAAGGGGCGCAAGAGAGCGTCCCCTTATTCCGCGATCGCCTTCCGGGGCGGATTCCGCGAGGCGGACCGCGAGCCAAGCCCGGGGCGAGGCTCGCGAACATTTCGAGGAGAAGCGCCGCGATCCGCGGTGGCAGTTGCGCCCTGCGCCGAGCGAGCGCGGCAGCGATCTGAGGGCGCAGGGAAGCAGACGCGATGAGGCGCAAGAGCGTGTTCTCGCAAACCGCGGCCCCCGGATTGGAGAGGACGGTTGTGATCAGCTCGAGATTGCCGGTAGCGAGCATCGGCTCTGAAATCGGCTCTCCAAGCTCGAAGCGGCGTGCGACGGCGAGGCGGTGAGCGTGGGTCTCCTCGCGCAGGATGCGCAAAAGGTCGTCTTCGCAAAGGATCGGGGAGTGCTCGATCAGAGGCGCGGCGACCTCGGGCCGATCCCCCGCAAAGAGGAGTGCCGTCTTGCGCGAGAGCTGCTCGGAGCGCTTCAAGCTTTCCGCCAGAACGCGCCGGACCAGAACCTCTCCGTCGAGACAGGCAAGCCGAAAAAACTCCTCGGCCTGCCTCCCCTCTTCGGTGCAAAGCGTGCCCCCGCAAAAAAGTGCGCTGAGGCGCTCCGCCGCCTTGGCGCGGGCCACCCAATGCGGCTCTTCAAGCATTCGGTGGCCCAATTCGTCGACGAGCCCTTTCTTGAGGGTCACGCTTATGTTCTCGAGCTGGCCTCCTCGCATCAGAAGAGGGTTGGCGCCTCTTCGTTAAAGGCCGGTTAACGCTGGACTCCGCAGTCGATCCTTCGCTGCCGCAACGTTCGCGCCGGTTTATTAAGGGCCGGTTAACGCTGGGGACGTGCCTGAAGCGCAAGGCTTCCAAAAAGAAAAGGCGAAAAGAGCGAGCCCGCGAGAGAGCGTCCCAAGGGAGCGTTCTGGAAACCCGCGGAATGATCATGCTATGGGGGGAAGAGGGCGCAGGCGCCAAGTGAGGGCGAGGAAAATGGCGAGCGATCCGATCGCGTTGGAGCTTTTCAAGAATGCGCTTCTTTCGGCCGCCGACGACATGGCTTTGACGATCTTTCGCACCACCTATTCGGGCGTCCTCAGAGACAATATGGATTATTCGACGGCGCTCTTCGATTCCGAGGGCGCGCTTGCGGCGCAGGGCCTAACGCTTCCGGCGCATCTGGGCTCGATGCCGACGGCGATGGCGGCGATCCTCGAAACCTTTGAGGGCAACATCGACGAAGGCGATGTCTTCATTCTGAACGACCCCTTCAAAGGCGGCATGCACCTCCCCGACATCTTTGTTTTCAAGCCGATTTTTTTCGAGGGCCGGCTTCTCGCTTACGCCGCCACGGTTTGCCATCACACCGATGTCGGCGGGCGAGTGCCGGGGTCGAACGCCTCGGATTCGACCGAGATCTACCAGGAGGGCTTGCGCATCCCGCCAATCAAGATGTTCGCGGGCGGGCGCCGCAACGAGACCCTCTTTTCCTTGATCGAGACGAATGTGCGCGTTCCGGTCAAGGTCTTCGGGGATTTGCGAGCCCAGCTCGCGGCCTCCACCATCGCCGAACGCTCGCTCATCGATCTTGCCCGCCATTACGGCCCGGACGAGGTGAGCCGATTGATGCGCGAACTCATCCTCTACGCCGAAAGGATGACGCGGGCGGCGATCCGCGAGCTGCCCGACGGGGTCTATTCCTTCCGCGACCATATCGACGATGACGGGATCGACGAGGGCCGGCCGATCCCGCTCGTCGTCACGATCACGAAAAAAGACGACCACATGCGCGTCGATTGGACGGGCTCTTCTCCGCAAGTCAAAGGCGCGATCAACAACACTCTTTCCTTTACGAAATCGGCGAGCTATTGCGCGGTCCGTTCGCTTCTTCCGGCCAATATCCCCAACAATGACGGCGTCTTCCGCGCGATCGAGGTGGTGGCGCCTCCCGGCACGATCGCCAACTGCGTCTTGCCGGCGGCTTGCGCCGCGCGCGGGCTCACCGGCTTTCGCATGGTCGACTGCGTTTTCGGCGCGCTCGCAAAAATGGCGCCCGACAAAGTCTTCGCCTCTTCGGACGGCGGCAACACCTGCATCACCATCGGCGGCTGGGACGCTTCCCGCCGGCCTTTCATTTATGTCGATTTCACCTGCTCGGCCTGGGGCGGGCGCCCCGACAAGGACGGTCTCGACGGCAATTCCAACATCTTCGCCAATATGGCTTCGCAATCGGTCGAGGTGACCGAGACCGAGCAGCCTTTGGAAATCCTCGCCTATGAGTTTATCAAGGATGCGATGGGCCCGGGCAAGTATCGCGGCGGCGCTCCTTTCCGCCGCGACTACCGCTTTTTGGGCGAAGAGGCGATCCTGCAGGTGCGCTCGGATCGCCGCGCCTTTCGCCCTTACGGGCTTTACGGCGGGGCGCCGGGAAGGCCGTCGATGAACGCTTTGACGCGCGATGGCGAGAGGCGCCTTCTGCCGACCAAATTCGCGATGACCATCCGCCGCGGCGATGTTTTCCGCCACGAAGTGGCCGGCGCGGGCGGCTGGGGCGACCCCTTGGAGCGCGATCCCGCAAGGGTTCTCGGCGATGTCAAAGCGGGGCTCGTCTCGAAAGAGAGGGCGCGGGCGGAGTACGGGGTCGTTCTTTCCGTGTAGCCGCTTGCCGTCGATGCGGCGGCGAGCGCGGCGCTGCGCGAGGAAATGCGGCGGCGTCGCAACTGGTCCGAGGTTCCCGTCATCCGTTGGGAGCCGCAAGCGCTCGCGGCCGAATAGCGATGGCAGCCTTCCGCGTCGGCGTCGATATCGGCGGCACCTTTACCGACATCGCTTTTCTTGGCGAAGACGGCAGGCGGCTTACGAAAAAGGTCTCCTCGACGGTCGGGGATTATGCCCAAGCGATCGTCGAAGGGCTCTCAGAGGGGATGCGCGAAGCCGGGATCGCGCCTTCCGAAATCGTCGAGATCCTGCACGGCACCACCGTCGCCTCCAACGCCATCCTCGAACGCAAGGGGGCGATGACCGGCCTCATCACGACCCGCGGATTTCGTGACGTTCTCGAAATCCGCACCTTGCGCATGCCGCGCCTTTACGATCTTTCCTGGGAGAAGCCGGCGCCTCTCGTTCCGCGCGAGCTCCGGCTCGAAGTCGACGAGCGCATCAACGCCGCAGGCGAAGTGGTGCGGCCTCTTGCCGAGGCCGAGGTCGAAGAAGCGCTGGAGCGGCTTCTTCGACAGGGGGTCGAAGCGGTCGCGGTCGCGTTCCTCCATTCCTACAGCAACCCTGCGCATGAAGAGCGGGTGAAAACGCTGGCCCGGCGCATCGCGCCGCGGCTCGTCCTCTCGTTGAGCTCGGAAGTCTTGCC
>JAJYIC010000308.1 GCA_021790295.1 Pseudomonadota bacterium
GAAACGGCGGGCGCCCTCTGCCCCGATGCGGTGCCTCCTCGTGTCGGCGATGAGCCCTAAGCCGGGCTTGTTGTCATGGGCTTTCTCGATCCCCTTACCCATCCTTTGTGGAAGGGGGAACTTGCTTCAGGGCGCGCCGATCCGCACTGGGCTGCGGCCGTTGGCCAGCGCCTTCTTTCGATCCATGCCGGAACCGCGGGGAAGGAAAAGGTGGCCTGCGCCTTTGCGACGGACGCCGGGTTTTACGCCATCCGCCTCGAACCTTATCTTATCGCCGCCGCCCGCCGGAACCCGGATCTCACCCTGCCGCTCGAAGCCCTGGCGCGCGAGACCGCGGCGACAAAGCGCGCCCTCGTCCACGGCGACGTCAGTCCGAAAAATATTCTCCTCGGGCCGAAAGGCCCCGTCTTTCTCGATGCCGAATGCGCCTGGTATGGCGATCCCGCCTTCGATCTTGCCTTTTGCCTCAATCATCTGTTGCTGAAGTGCCTTCTCGTTCCACGGGCGGCGGGCGATCTTCTTTCCTCCTTCGACCGGTTCGGCGAAAGCTATCTCGAGCGCGTCCGATGGGAGCCGCGCGCGGCGATCGAAAGGCGCGCGTCGCGCTTGTTGCCGGGGCTTCTCCTCGCCCGCATCGACGGCAAATCGCCTGTCGATTATGTTACCGAAGAGGAAGATAAGGCGCGCGTTCGGCGGGTCGCCCGCGCCCTTTTGCAAA
This sequence comes from Pseudomonadota bacterium, assembly GCA_021790295.1. Classification (GTDB taxonomy): domain Bacteria; phylum Pseudomonadota; class Alphaproteobacteria; order ATCC43930; family CGMCC-115725; genus AP-15. The sequence continues at coordinate 719 of JAJYIC010000308.1, forward strand.
AGCCGCCGGGGCGCCTTGTCGAGATAAGAGACGCCTTTGCGGCGGAGATCGGACGATGAAAAGCACGGCGATCGCCGCCCTTCGCGGGCGCCGGGTCTGGGATTCGCGCGGCCGCCCGACAGTCGAGGCCGAAGTCCGCCTCGAAGGAGGCGGCTTCGGCCGCGCCATCGCCCCTTCGGGAGCTTCGACCGGGAAGGCGGAAGCGGTCGAGCGGCGCGACGGCGGCGCGGCTCTCGGCGGCGCCGATGTCCGCCAGGCGGTCGCGGCCGTCAACGGCGAGATCGGCCGCGCCCTCAAAGGCCGCGACGCCGCCGATCAGGAGGCGATCGACCGGTTTCTCATCGCTCTCGACGGCACCCCGCAAAAAAGCCGCCTCGGCGCCAATGCCCTCGTCGCGGTCTCGCTCGCGGTCCTCGAAGCCGCCGCCGACGCCGCCGGAGTTCCCCTCTACGCCCATCTTTCGGGCGGCGCCGAAGAGACGACCATCCCCCTTCCCGAAATCCAGATCTTTGGCGGCGGCGCTCACGCGGGCCGGCGCATCGATATCCAGGATCTGATGATCGTGGCGCCTTTTGCGCCCTCTTTTGCCGAGGCTCTGGTCGCCACGGCCGAGGTTTATCGCGCCGCCGGGGCGATCCTTGCCGAAAAGGGCAGCCTTTGCGGGCTTGCCGACGAAGGGGGCTTTTGGCCCTCTTTTTCGACCAATGAAGAGGCGCTCGAAACCCTGGTCAAAGCGATCCAAAAGGCCGGGTTTCAGCCCGGAGAAGAAATTTTTCTCTCTCTCGACATCGCCGCCTCGCAATTTTTCGCAGGAGGCCTTTACCGGCTCGGCCTCGATCGGCGCGCTCTCGACCGCGACGGGATGGCGGCGATGCTCGCAGGCTGGCTCGAACGGTATCCGATCGCCTCGATCGAAGACCCGTTTGCCGAAGAGGATTTAGAGGGCTGGCGCCGCTTTACCGCGGCTTTTGGCGAAAAGGTGCAAATCGTCGGCGACGACCTTCTCGTCACCAATGACCAGAGGATCAGGAAAGCCGCGGCTGCGAAAGCCTGCAACGCCGTGCTGGTAAAGCCGAACCAGGCGGGTACGGTGAGTGAGGCCCGCCGCGCCTTTGCGGCCGCGCGGGAAGCGGGCTTCTCGGCGATCGCCTCGGCCCGTTCCGGGGAAAGCGAAGACGTCTCGATCGTCCATCTCGCCGTCGGCTGGGGCATTCCCCAGCTCAAGGTCGGTTCCTTTGCGCGCTCCGAGAGGATGGCGAAATGGAACGAGGCTTTGCGCATCGAGGAGGCGCTAGAGGGCAGCGCCCGGTTCGCCGGCGCGGAGCCTTTGCGCCTGCGGCGATAAGGGAAACCTCTTGCGGAAGGAGGAAAGGGAGATGGCAAAAGGCATCCTCATCGCGGCGATGGATTTCGCGGCCGCCGAGGCCGACGAGTTTCACGACTGGTACGACTTGGAGCACTTGCGCGAAAGGCTTCTGGTCCCGGGGTTTCTCAACGCCGAGCGCTGGATCGGCCTCGACAGAGGGACGATCTCGCTCGCCACCTACGATCTGACCGCGATCGAGGTTTTAGAGAGTTCCGCTTACCTCGCCGTTGCCGGCGAGAACGCTTCGCCTTGGACCAAGCGCATCGGCCGGCTTTGCCCTTTACTCATACGTTACGAGGGCGAACAGACCAATCCCGGCGAAAATACCGCCCCGCCCGAGGCGGAAGGATTGCTTCTTGTCGCCATGAACATCGACCCTGAATACGAGATTGAATTCAACGAATGGTACGACCGGGAACACATACCGGCCCTCTCCGCGGTTCCCGGTGCGCTTGCGGCCCGCCGCTATCGCGGCAGAGGGGCAACCCAGCGCTATGTTGCGCTTTATCACTTCCTTTCGCCCGAAACCCCCTCTTCGCGCGCATGGAAAGAAGCGGCCGGAACGTCCTGGACCGACCGCCTGCGCCCCCATTTCCGCGATCTTTTGCGGATCGAGTGCCGCCGTTACCGGCGCTCCGCATAGAGGCTTTGCATAGAGGCCGCGCAGAGACGAGATCTTGCATTTGCCCGGCGATGAGGCAAGTTTAGCTCGGGAAGCCCCTGGCGAAGAGCAGCGGAGGGAAACAGTGAACGATATCGGGACGACGCGCTTCAAATGGGTTGGAACCCGGCCGATACGCCCGGACGGGGTGCCGAAAGTGACGGGACACGCGCTTTACGCCGCCGATACCGCGGCAGCCGGCGCGCTCGTCGGCAGGATCCTTCGTTCGCCTTTCGCCCATGCGCGCATCCGTTCGATCGATACGAAAAAGGCCGAGGCGCTTCCTGGCGTGAAGGCTGTGGTCACCTCAAAGGACCTCCCTGAGCAGAAGTTCGAATATGTCGGCCCGGAACGCGTCGCCCAGAACTTCTGGCACATGACGCGCAACACGTTGGCGCGCGAAAAGGCGCTTTACGAAGGTCACGCCGTTGCCGCCGTCGCCGCCACCAGCAAAAGGATCGCGGAAGAGGCTCTCCAGCTTATCGAAGTCGATTACGAGGTTTTGCCCCACGTCATCGATGTCGACGAGGCGATGAAGCCCGATGCGCCTCTTCTGTTCGAGGACATGCTGACGCGCGGGATAGACCCTCAGCCGACCCGGCCTTCGAATATTTCGAAACGGATCGAGTTCAAGATCGGCGACCTCGAGGCGGGGTTTGCCGCGGCCGATCTTGTGGTCGAACGCGAATTCAAAACGCGGCCGGTGCATCAGGCCTATATCGAGCCTCACGCCTGCACCGTGCGCTTCGACGCCGACGGGCAATGCGAGATCTGGGCTTCGAGCCGAGGCGATTTCATGATCCGCGCCCTCACCGCA
>JAJYIC010000309.1 GCA_021790295.1 Pseudomonadota bacterium
GCCGCGCTCGCCGCCGTTCGCCACCTTCTCGCCAATGAAGCCGCCGCTCTCGCCGGCGAAAGCGAAGGCGTCCACCAGATGCGGATCGCTTTGCGCCGCCTTAGGGCGGCCCTTTCGGCATTCCGGAAATGGCTTCCGCGAGAGGATTTGAGGAGATTGCGGCGCTGCCTCGCGCCGCTCTCCCGCGTTCTCGCTCCGGCGCGCGATCTCGATGTCTTTGCGGGCGAACTTTTATCCGAAGCCGAAAGCGCGCTTTCGCAAGAAATCGATTTCGCCCCTTTGCGCCGGGCGATCGCGGCGCGGCGCGAAGGCCTTTTGGAAGAGCTGCGCCGCGAACTTCTCTCGCAACGCCACACCGCTTTCATCCTGCGCCTTTTGCGCAGTTTCGACGCCCTTCCCCGCAGCGCCGGGAAAGGGAAAAAGCAGACCCTCGGCGCTCTCGCGCCTCGCCTTCTTGCCCGCCGGCGGGCAAAGGTGAGGAAAAAGAGCCGGCATTTTGCCCGCCTTTCCGCGGCCGAACGGCACAAGCTGCGCATCGCCGTCAAAAGGCTGCGTTATGATTTCGAGCTTTTGCAGGGGCTTTTCGCGGTGGATGAAGCGGGAACATTTGCCAGACGGCTGAAACGGGTGCAGGACGGTCTCGGTTACGCCAACGATGTCGGAACCGCGCGCGCTCTCGTGCAAAGGCTTTCGCACAACGGCCGCGACGGCGCCGTGGCGCAAGAGGGGGCCCTCGTCGTCGCGTTTCACGAACGCGCGCTCGAAGAAAGGAGCCCCAAGCTCCGCAAGGATTTGCGCCGCCTCAACCGATCGGCCGCGTTGTGGCGGGAAGACGATAGGAAGGCTTCTTCCGGATAAGGCGGCTTCAGCGAGAAGGCGCGGGACAGGCGACCCCCGTTCCTTCGAGCCCGCAATAGCCGAAAGGGTTCTTGGCCAGATACTGCTGGTGTTGGGGCTCGGCGAAATAAAAGGCCGGCGCCGCAGCGATCTCGGTAGTGATGCGGCCGAAGCCCTCGGCGTCGAGCGCCCTTTGGTAGGTCGCGCGCGTCCTTTCCGCGGCTTCTTTTTGTGCCTGCGAGAAGGTCAAGACGAGCGAGCGGTATTGCGTCCCGATATCGTTGCCTTGACGCATCCCCTCGGTCGGGTTGTGGCTTTCCCAGAAAAGTTTGAGAAGCCTCTCGTAAGGGGCGGGAGCCGGATCGGTGACGACGAGAACGACTTCGGCGTGGCCCGTCAATCCGCTGCACACCTCCTCATAGGTCGGGTTTGGAGTGAAGCCGCCGCTGTAGCCGACTGCGGTCACCCACACGCCCGGGGCTTGCCAGAAAAGGCGTTCGGCCCCCCAAAAGCAGCCGAGCCCGAAAATCGCCCGCTCGCAGCCCGGCGGATACGGCCCTTTCAAGGGACGGCCGTTGACGAAATGAGAGAAAGGCACCGGCATCGGCTCGGCGCGCCCCGGCAAGGCGTGCTCCCTGTCCGGAATTTCGAGCTTCGAACGCAAAAAACCTCCCATCCTGACCCTCCTTCGAACCGTTGCGCTTTTTTGCCAAAGCTAAACGCGGAAGGCGGGGCTGAAAAGAATAGTGAACGCATGCGCCCTTTCGACTGTTTTTTTCCGGTGCGGGCAGGGCCCGGGAAGCGTATCGGCGCGATCACGCCCTGCCGGCAAACGCTGGCCCGAGGTCTTCACCTCTGGTTTCGGGCGCCGGTTCGATGCAGACTGCCGCAACCATTTGCCTCGAGGTGTTGTTCTGATGACGCGTCGCTTCCTCCTGACTGCTCTTTTCCTGTCGATGGCCGCGTCGGCTGGAGCCGCTGCCGCCGTACAGGATCCCGCATCTTTTATCCGCGAGCTCGGAAGCCGGGCCTTGGCGGTCCTCAATCCCGACATCAGCGTCTCCCTAAGGCAGACCCGCTTTCAGCGCCTTTACGAAACGGATTTCGACACCCCCCGGATCGCGCGCTTTGTCCTTGGCCGGTACTGGTGGATCGCGACTCCGGCGCAACGCCGCCAATTCCAGAAGCTGTTCGAGAAATACGTGGTTTTCGCCTATAGCGCCCGCCTTTCCGCCTATCACGGCGAAACCTTCCGCGTCACCGGAAGCCGCTCCGATGGGAACGGCTTTCTGGTCGAAAGCGAGATCGTTCACCCTGGCGGGCAGGCTCCGACCAGGGTCGCCTGGCGTCTCACCCCCAAGGATGGCCAGTTCAAGATCGTCGACGTCATCGTCGAAGGGGTCAGCATGGCGATCACGCAGCGCTCGGAGTTCGCCTCGGTCATCGCCCGAAACGGCGGAAATGTGGGCGCCTTGCTCGATGTGATGGCGCAGAAAATCCGCAAAGCGGCGGGTTGAAAGAGATCGCAGCGGCAACGGAGCCGCCTTTGCCGCCGGTTTCCTCCGCGCCGGAGCGCAGTCAGAGAGCCCCAACGATTTGCGCGCCCTTTGCCAGTGGTCCGATGCAAACGCCTGGTTCCCAAGCGTTTGGTCAATCGGCCCACCAGATCAAAATCTTGGTGGTGCGATAGAGCCAGCGGATGGGTATCATCCGTTGGCATCGCACCACTGGGGCGCGAATCGCGGCCGCGGCCGGGTCTCGCGCTTGGCCGCCTTTTTACTTGCGGTCGCCGTGATAAAGCCGCCACAGAAGTCCCGCGAGAAACGTGCCGACCGTGACGAAAAGAATGATCGTCAGGAGGAGGTTGTAATGCTGGCCCATCGTCCCCCTTTGCGCGAATCGGGCGCGGTTGGGAGGCTGTCTGGGTAATCGTCATGGCCGCGACGCCGGCGATTTTGCCCGCTCCGGTAGGAGCCGCGCGCGGCGCGATGCCACCCCATCGGGCAAGCGCGGCTCATGAGAATTACCCGGACAGCCTCCTAGGCAACTCTCTTTGATCACTATATCAGAAAGCAAACGCGACAGTACCCTTTGGCGAAAGGCTGGTGTAAAGGGGATCAAAAAGGCGGGCGCGGGCTAGCGGGCGGTCGCGAAGAGCAGGGGTTGGCGGCTGGTCCGAGGCGGGGCGGAGGAGGAGTCGCTTTCGCCGCCCTGGCGTTTTCTCTTCGGCGAGGCGAACAATGCAACAGAACGTGTTCGTGGCGGATGACGACGAAGCCGTCCGCGATTCGCTTCGTCTTCTTCTCGAAACGGCAGGGTATCGGGTCGAGACCTTTTCTTCCGGAAAGGAGCTTCTCTCGGCCCTTCGCCCGCATGACGAGGCCTGCCTCGTCGTCGATGTCAGGATGCCGGAACTCGGAGGGATCGAGGTCCAGGAGCGGCTGCGCGCGGAAGGCTCCTCTTTGCCGGTCGTCATCATCACCGGGCATGGCGAGGTGCCCCTCGCAGTCCAGGCGATGAAAGCGGGAGCCGTCGATTTCGTCGAAAAGCCGTTTACCGAAGAGGTGATCCTGGAGGCGGTCGAAAGGGCCTTCGAGATCGAGCGCCGCCAGCGCGAGACCGGCGCCGCGGCGGCCGAAGCGCGCGCCCGCCTCGCCGATCTGAGCGAACGCGAACTTCAGGTTCTCTCCCTCCTCCTCGCCGGCAAACCAAACA
>JAJYIC010000310.1 GCA_021790295.1 Pseudomonadota bacterium
AGTAGGCCTCAAAGCGCGCCCTGCCGCGCGCATAAAGGAGCGCTCGCCAAAAGGGCGGCGCCTTTTTCTCTTCCCTCCAATAGATAAGCCGCGGGAAGTCCGGCGAAAACGCCTTTGCGGCAGGAATCGAGGCTTGCAACCGAGACCCCTTCACGGGCTTCGGGCAAGGCGCGCCCCGACCTCGCGCACCAGGACATGGCGCTGGATCTTGCCGGTCGGCGTAAACGGAAGCTCCTCGAAAAGCTCGAGCCTTTCCGGCCTTTTGTAGGTTGCAACGCTGTCGCCGAGAAAGGCGAGGAGTTCTTCGAGCGTCGGCCTCTCGCCTCGTTTCGGCACCAGGCAAAGGCAATTGCGCTCGCCGAGGCGCGGATCGGGTATGCCGACAACCGCGGCATAAAGCACCTTCGGGTGGGTGTAGAGGATCTCTTCGATTTCGCGCGGATGAAACTTCATTCCGCCGCGATTGATCATCTCTTTGACCCGCCCCGAAATGCGCAAATTGCCGTTGCCGTCGACGACGCCGAGATCGCCGGTTTTGAACCAGCCGTCGGCGAGAAAGCTTTCGGCGTTGGCCGCGGGATTGTTCAGATAGCCGAGATGGACCGAAGGGCCTTTGCAGCAGATCTCGCCTTCTTCGCCCGCAGGAAGCGCGCGCCCGCCGGGATCGAGGATTTCGAGGTTCATGGCGCTCGCCTCGCGCCCGACCGTCCCCGCCACCCGCTCGGGGTCGTCGGCGGGGCGCGTATAGGTGTGAAACCCCGTCTCCAGCATCCCGTAAAGTTCGAGAAAGGCGCCGGGCGCGGCGCGGCGCCAGGAGCGGATGGTTTCGAGAGGCGCCGAAGCGCCGCCGCTGACGACGATCTTCAAGCTCGAAAGATCGCGCTTCGAAAGCGAAGGCTGTTCGAGGATCGCGGTCAAAGAGGCGGGCGCCGTCGGGATATAAGTGACGCGTTCGCGCTCGATCTGTTCGAGCGCCGGCTCCGGGCGGAAACGTTCGAGGAGCACCGCTTTCGCCCCGGCCAGGACCGATTGCACGAGCGTCAGATAGCCCCAATTGAGGCCGAGAGGAAGCCAGATCATCATCGCGTTTCGAGGGCCAAGGCCGAGATCGCCGTTGAGGACCCGGGCGGCGGCGAGGGTCGTGTTGTGGCTGTGCATCACCGCTTTGGGATTTCCGGTCGTTCCCGAAGTGAAGACGAGACGCATCACCCGGTCGGCGCTTTCCTTTGCGGGTTCGAAGTTGGCGGGCGCGCCCGTCTCGGCGACCACCGCGTCGAGCCCCGCCATCCCTTGGCGCGGCTCGCCGCGGACCACCCCGATGGTTTCAAGTTCGGGCAGAGAGGGGCGGAGTTCGGCGGCCATCGCGAGGTGATCGAAACCGCGGAAACGGGCGCAGCAGATCAACATGCGGCAGCCGGCAAAATGCAGGATGTAGAGAAGTTCGCGGAGCCTGAAATCGACGCTCAAAGGCACAGCGAGGGCGCCGAGCCGTTCGAGAGCGAAAAAGACGAGAGGAAATTCGATCCAGTTGGGGAGCTGGATCGCGACGGTGTCGCCTTCGCCGACGCCGAGAGAGCGCAGATGGGCGGCGACGCGGTCGACCCCTTCGTTGAGTTCCCGATAGGTGAGAGAGCGCGCGCCCTCACGGATCGCTTCGCGTTCGGGGCTCTGCGCGGCGCGGCGCAAAAGCACGGCAGAAAATGTCTCTTCGCCCCAAAGGCCGAGGGCGCGCCAGCGCAAAGCCGTCTCCCGGTCGAGCCGCGTTTCAAAACTCATCTTCGCCCCTCCGCCCGCCCGGCGCGGGCAATAACGCCCCTTCAAACCTTCCCAACCTTTGCCCCTTACAAGGTCAGATAACGGCTTCTGATCGTTTCCTCTTCGGCCCTGAAGCGCGAAGCGCTCGCGGCGTAAACGATCCTTCCTTTGACCATGATGGCGATCTCATCGGCGACTGCTTCGGCAAAGCGCAAATTCTGTTCGACGAGAAGGATCGAAACCCCTTCCTCGCGCAGCTTTTTGATGACGGCCAGAAGCTCGCGCAAGACCAGAGGCGCAAGGCCCTGGCTCGGCTCGTCGAGAAGGAGAAGGCTCGGATCGCCGACGAGAGCGCGCGCGATCGCCAGCATCTGCTGCTCTCCGCCCGAAAGATGCGCGCCGCGGTTCCTCTCCCGCTCTTTCAAAGGCGGGAAAAGCTCGAACAGGCGCGAAAGTGGCCAGGCGTGCGCCGGGCGGCGTTCGCCGACGCGAAGGTTTTCGAGAACCGTAAGGTCGGGAAAGATCATCCGCCCTTCGGGCACATAACCGACCCCCGCGCGCGCCACCCGAAAAGGCGGCCAGTGCGTGACGTCGCGCCCTTCGAGCCATATTTCCCCGCTGCTCGGCGCGACGAGCCCCATGACGGTGCGCAAAGTCGTCGTCTTGCCCACCCCGTTGCGGCCGAGAATGGCGGAGATGCGCCCGCGCGGCAGGTCGAGATCGACTCCTTGCAAAACGTGGCTTCTCCCGAGATGCGCATTGAGCCCCTTGAGGCGAAGCATCAGGCAAAGCCTCCGAGATAGGCGCGCTGCACCTCGGGATCGTTTTGCACGACGGCGGGCGTACCTTCGGCGATGACGGCGCCACGGTGAAGGACGGTAATCCGCGCGGCGAGGCGGAACACCACTTCCATATCGTGCTCGACGAGAAGAACGGTCATGCGCTTGTCGCGAAGAAGGAGGGACAAGGTCTCGACCGTCTGCGCGGTCTCTTCGACCGAAAGCCCTTGGGTCGGTTCGTCGAGAAGGAGAAGGCGCGGTTCTTGCGCGAGAGCCATTGCCACTTCGAGAAGCCTCTGGTCGCCGTGCGAGAGAAGTCCCGCCGCCCTGTGCGCGACTCGCAAAAGGGAAAGCCGTTCGAGCGCGGCCTCTGCGCGTTTGCCCGCGCGCTTCAAGATCGCTCCCCCGCCCCAAGGCCGCCAGCAGCCTTTCTCGCGGGCTTGAGCCGCCAGAGCCGCATTCTCGAACGCCGTCATTTGCGGATAAAGGGCCGTCACTTGAAAGGTGCGGGCGATGCCGAGGCGAGAGACGCGGTCGGCGGAAAGGCCGGTAATCCTTTTGCCGGCGAAAGAGACTTCGCCTTCGCTCGGCGCCAACGCGCCCGCGATCAGATTGAAAAGGGTCGATTTGCCGGCCCCGTTCGGCCCGATCACGGCGCGCACCTCGCCCTCCTCCACCTGCATCGACACGCGATCGAGCGCGAGGATGCCGCCAAAGCGGCGGCAAAGGCTGTCGAGTTCAAGAAGAGGCATCGGGGCTCGCGGCGCCGGCCGGCGTGCGCCCGACAAGAGAGGCGGCAAGGCCCCAGATCCCTTGCGGGGCAAAAAGGACGAAAGCGATAAAAAGAAGACCGAAGAAAAGCGCCCAGGAATCCGTATAGGCGCTCAAAATCTGCGAAACCAGCATGAAAAAGGCGGCGCCAAGAATGGGCCCGACGAGAGTGCCGGCGCCGCCGACGATCACCATGATCAGAACCTGACCGGACAGAAGCCAGAAC
>JAJYIC010000311.1:0-2539 GCA_021790295.1 Pseudomonadota bacterium
TTGGCAAAGCGCGCCTTCATTCCGATCGTCCCGGTCGACTGGTCGATGGCGTTGTCGATAAAGGTGAGCCGGCCGCGCCCCAAGACGCCCTTCCCGTCGCCGGATAAGGCTTCGATGGATAGCGGCGCATCCGCCTCGATGTGGCGGACCGGATAGAGATCCTTCTGAGGAAGCGTGAAAGAGACGAAGATCGGCCTCACCTCGTTGATGGTGACGAGCGTCGTGTTGTCGGCCGCGCGCACGAAATTGCCGACATCGACGAGACGCGCGCCGAGACGTCCGGCGATCGGCGCGCGGATCAGGGTGTAGCCGAGGTTGAGCTTTGCGGTCTCGATCTGCGCTTCGTCGCCTTTGATCGCGGCTTCGAGCTGTTTGACCAGTCCCTTTTGTTGATCGTATTGCTGCACGGTCTGGAAGCCGTGGCCGACGAGTTTTGCATAACGGGCGAGATCGGCTTTGGCGGTATCAAGTTGCGCTTCGTCCTTTTCCTTTTGCGCACGGGCCGCGTCGAGCGCCGCCTGATACGGACGCGGATCGATCTCGATGAGCGGCGCGCCCGCCTTCGCCTCATCACCCTCCTTGAAGAACAGCTTCACGATCTGGCCGTCCACCCGGCTCTTGACGGCGACGGTGTTGTAAGCTTGCACCGTACCGAGGCCGTAGAGGTATTCCGGAACGTTTTGCGTCGTCACTGCGGTCTCGGTCACCGGGATGGGCGGGGGCAGCGCCTCGGCGGCCGCCCTGCCGACGCCGCTCGCATGGTCGAGGCGCCAAAGCAACAGCGCCGCCAGGGCGGCGGCAACGGTTCCTTCGATCGCGAGCGTCAAGAAACGCGGCATCTATCGAGGCCAAGCCGGCAGGGTCGCGCCGTGTATATCATAGACAATCTATATGTAAAAGGTGACGGTGCCATCCCTGCCTCGGCTCTCCTGCGCCCTCCTTTGCCGGTGCCCTCGCAACCCCCACCTGCCCCCGGACGGCCGCCCGCCAAGGGCGGGCGTTCCGGGTATCGGCCGCGGCTCCTCATGCATTGGTCCCGCGGTCCCAAATCGCGCACGGCTTCAAAGCCACCACAGGCCAAAAAGGATCGTCAGGAGCGCGAGCGGAGCACCGAGACGCAGATGCTCCCAAAACCCGATCCGCACACGGCCCAAGCCGGCCCATTGGACGACGATGAGATTGGCGACCGAGCCCAAAATCGTCAAGTTGCCGGAAAGGGTCGAAGCCATCGCGACGAGGAGCCAGGCATGCTGCGTGTCGGGCAGCCTTTGGACGAAGGGCTTGAGCATCATGACCGCCGGGACGTTGGAGACGAGGTTCGAAAGACCCGCGGTCAAGAAAGCGAGTAGCGGCGCTTCGGCGAGCCTTGCCAGTCCCCATCGGGCGAGGATCGCCGCCGGATCGATCGCCTTCTCGAACCCGGCGACGACGACAAAAAGGCCCGCGAACATCAGAAGTAGCGGCCAATCGATCTCGTGATAGTCCTTGTGGCTTTTGACCGCGCGGGTCAGAAGCATGAAGGAGCCGGCGATAAGCGCGACCTTTGCCGGCGGCTGGTGCAAGAAGAACGCGACCACCATGGCGAGCACGACGAGCGCCGATTTGAGGGCGAGGGGCCCGTGCGCGTGGGCGGGCGCCGCGGCCGAATTGAGACGCTCGCGCGTCAGAAACTCGCGTCGATAAAGAAGGGCGATCAGAATAAACGCAACGAGAAGCCCGACCGCCGCCACCGGCGCGAGGCGAAAGGCAAAGGTGTCGTAAGGAATGTGGGAAAAGCTGCCGATCATGATGTTCTGCGGGTTGCCGGTAATGGTCGCCACGCCGCCGATGTTCGAGGCGGCGGCCACCGCCAGAAGATAGGGGACGGGATTGCGTCCGAGCCTTCTCGCCAGATCGAGAACGAGCGGCGTCATGACGAGGCAGATCGCATCGTTGACGAGAAAGGCGGAGAAGAAGCCTGCAGAAAGGGTGATCGCCGCGAGAAGCGCCAGAGGATGGCGCATGCGCGAGGCAAGCTCATTGTTGACGAGCCGGAAGAACCCCGAAAGGCGCAAATTGCCGACGACGATCATCATCCCCAAGAGGAGCGCGAGCGTCGCGAAATCGATCGCCCTCAAGGCGTCTTCGAGCGGCAGAACCCCGGCGCCGACCATGAGGCTCGCGCCCAAAAGCGCGGTTCCGGCGCGGTCGAGATAAAAGCCCGGCAGTTTGCCGATGGCGATGACGAGATAGGTCGCCGCGAAAATGGCGATGGCGGCGCGACCCGAAAACTCTCCGGCGCCGCTTTTGGCGAAGGCCACGGGGGGCCCGAAGAGGAAAAACGTGAAAAAAAGTGTGAGGGCGACCCCGAGGAAGACGCGCCAGACCCGCCCCCTTTTGCTCTCCTTCATTCCTTATGACGCAGCTGTCCCTCTTGTTATAGTGCCCTCAATAGATGGCGAGGCCCAAAGGGAGGTGGGAGATGACGGTGCGACACAACAAGACCGAGGACGAGATCACTCTAGAGGCGCTGGAGCGCTTCGCCGCGACCCCCGAGCCG
>JAJYIC010000311.1:2549-3507 GCA_021790295.1 Pseudomonadota bacterium
GCCGCGCCTTCGGACGATCATGCTTTCTCTCGTCACCCATCTGCACGCTTTCGTCAAGGAGGTCGCGCTCACCGAGACCGAATGGTGGAAGGCGATCGAGATCCTGACCCAAGCGGGATACAAATGCAGCGACAAGCGGCAGGAATTCATCCTCTTTTCGGATACGCTCGGGGTCTCGATGGTGGTCGACCTTTTGAGCCATCGCAAGCCCGAAGGGGCGACCGAGTCGACCGTCTTCGGGCCGTTTCACCGCCTGGGCGCGCCCGAGATGCCGCCCGGAGCCAACATCGCCTCTCTCGACAAGAGCGGGATGCCGACCCTGGTGCGCGGCCGCGTCCTCGATCTCGAAGGACGGCCCATCGCGGGCGCCCTTCTCGATGTCTGGCAGGCGCAGACGAGCGGGCTTTACGATTCCCAGGACCCCTCGCTCGACGGTCTTCACATGCGCGGCAAATTCCGGAGCGACGACAAAGGCCGCTATCTCGTCCGCACCGTGCGCCCGGTTCACTACCCGATCCCTTCCGACGGCCCGGTCGGCGCAATGCTCGCCGCAACCGCACGCCATCCCTGGCGCCCGGCGCACATCCATTTCGTCGTCTCGGCCGAAGGCTATGAGCCGGTCACGACCCATCTCTTCGACAGCGCCGACCCTTACCTCGAAAGCGATGCGGTCTTTGCGGTGAAGGACAGTCTCATCTGCGATTTCGTGCGCCACGAGCGGGCGGAAGGGCACGCCCGCGCGCTCGGCATCGCGCCCCCTTATCTCACGGCCGATTTCGACTTTGTCCTGAAACCTGCCGCAGAGGGTGCCGCCCGCGACCCGCTCGAAGGGCAGAAGCGCCTCGCCGCGCTCGGCGCCGCCGCCTGAGCTGGGAGTGCGCGCGTCTCGCGCGCTTGCGGGCGAGAGTGCCTGCGAAGAAACACGCCCGGACACGACTCGTCATTCCGGCCGAAGCGG
>JAJYIC010000013.1:0-5928 GCA_021790295.1 Pseudomonadota bacterium
CACGGTACCGTATGTCGTCGCCCCCTTCCGGATCGACTATCGCGCACGCCACCGCTCCCGCCGCCTCGCGGATGATTTCGAGCGCCACCCCTTCGTTGAGCACCCCTTTGCCGTAATCGGAAATGACGACCGCGGCGTGGCTGCCGACGAGCGAACGCACAAGGCGCAGCAAGTCTTCGCGGATAAAGGGGGCGAGAGGAGCCGCGCTTTCTCTGTCGGCGCGAAGAAGCTGCTGTCCGGCGGCGACGTAGCGCGTCTTGACGGTGGTGACCCGCTCCGGCTGGACAAGGGCGTGCACCTCGGCGCCGTCCTCGGCGGCGAGAAGGCGGCCGATTTCGCGGCCCGCTTCGTCGTTGCCGACCACCGAAACGAAAGACGCCGAGGCTCCGAGGGCCTTCAGGTTGCGCAGGACATTGCCGGCCCCTCCGAGCGTCTTGCTGTCGCGTTCGATCGCCAGAATGGGGATCGGCGCTTCGGGCGAGACCCGCTCAACCCGGCCGTAAACCGTGTGATCGAGCATCACGTCGCCGACGCAAAGAACGCGCGCCCCGGAAAGCCGATCGATCGCCTTATAGAGAGCGCTCGCCTGCGCCCTCGCCTCACTTTCCATCGTCAAAAGCCGGCCCTTTCATGGTCGCCCGCGGCCCCAAGCACAAAATATGGTGGCTTCCTCTCCGCTTTTCCCATCGCCCGGCGCAAAGGCTTTTGGCCGCGTTGCGCCGGCCGCCACGCCTCTACTTTTTGCCCGCCGGCTCCCTCTCGCCGACAAGAATGATGTGAAGGCGGCGCGGTCCGTGGGCGCCCAGTTCGATCGTCTGCTCGATGTCGGCCGTGCGCGAAGGACCGGTGACAAAATTGACGGTGCGCGGCCAGCCTTTTTCCGCGGCGGCGGCGCGCAGCAAATCGAAACCCTCCTCGTAGCTCGCGACAACCTGCCGGGCGGCCACCACGACGATATGCGTATCCGGGAGAAAATTGAGAGAGGTCGGGGTCTCCGCGCCGGAGATCAGCATCAGCGTGCCGGTCTCGGCGATGGCGGCAAAAGCGGGGGTGAGAGAGACCGCATCGCCCGCCTCGGCGCGCCCGCGGCGGATCGCAAGGAGAGGCTCCCTCTTCCAGGGCAAAGCCTCGAGCATCGGATCGGGAGCCATCACGATCTCGGCCGGCAGGTTTTCGCGGGCGAGATATTCCGCGACCGCCGCCGGTACGGCGTCGAGGCTGTCGAGCTGGCTGACGCGGGCGTCGGCCTCTTCGGCCATCGCTACGAAAAGACGAAGGCGGTCCTCTTCTTCGAGCGCGGCCGCCCTTTGCGGGACCGGGTTGCGGGGGTGGGCGGCAAGCCGGCGAGAGAGTTCGCCCGCCGCTTCCGCGGCAAGAGCGCCCCTTTTGAAGGCGCGGCGGATGGCGCCGAGGATCTCTTCGCGAGGCTCGCTCATGCTCCCTTGCGGCGCTTTGCCCAGAGATGGTGAAAGGTTCGTCCTTCGGGCGCGGGCAAGTCGCGCACCGCGGTCCAGCCGGAATGGAAAAGCAAAGAGCGAAAGCGCCCGCGCCGCGCCCCGGCCGCAAAAAGGGCGCGGGCGACGATGCGGGCGAAGGGATGATAAAGGCCGGGGCGAAGCGCGAAAAAGGCCCAGAGCCGAAGCGCGGCGCGGGCGACGGCGGGCGCTTTTTTTTGCGTAAATTCGCGCTCGCGCCACCCTCTCATCATCTTCGGCAAAGGGATCTGCATCGGGCAGACGGCCTCGCAGCGCCCGCAAAAAGTCGAGGCGTTGGGCAGATGCGCACATTCCTCGAGACCGAAAAGGGCGGGCGAAAGCACCGCCCCCATCGGTCCCGGATAAACCGTGCCGTAAGCGTGCCCGCCGACCGCCGTATAAACCGGGCAATGATTGAGGCAGGCGGCGCAGCGGATGCAGCGCAGGATGTCCTCGAATTCGCCGCCCAAAAGCGCGCTTCGCCCGTTGTCGAGAAGGACGACGTGATAGGCCTCGGGGCCGTCCTCGTCGCCTTCCCGGCGCGGCCCCGTCGAAAGCGTCGTATAAGCGGAAAATTCCTGCCCCGTCGCCGAACGGGCGAGAAGGCGCAGCAACGTCGCCGCGTCTTCGAGGGTCGGAACGAGCTTTTCGATGCTCGCCATGACGATATGAACGCGGGGCAAAAGCTGCGTCAGATCGCCGTTGCCTTCGTTCGTCACGATGAGGCTCGAACCCGTTTCGGCAACCAGGAAATTGGCCCCGGTGATGCCCGCGTCGGCGGCGAGAAAACGCGGGCGCAGCACCGCGCGCGCTTCGTCGCAAAGCTGGCGCGCTTCGCTGAGCGGGCGCTGCGGGGGAAGCTCCCGATGCGCCTCGCGAAAGGATTGCGCCACCTCTTCTTTGACGAGATGGATCGCCGGCGCGATGATGTGGCTCGGAGGCTCTCTTCGAAGCTGGATGATGTATTCGCCGAGATCCGTTTCAATGGGCGTGATGCCGTTCTCTTCGAGAAAGGGGTTGAGGCCCACCTCCTCGGCGACCATCGATTTCCCTTTGGTGACGGTTTTCGCCCCGACCGAACGGCAGATCGCCAAGACCGCCTCGCGCGCTTCGCTTGCCGAACGCGCCCAGTGAACCTTTCCGCCCGCGGCCAAGACCTTGTTTTCGTAGGTTTCGAGATAGAAGTCGAGATTGGCGAGGGTCGCTTCTTTGATGGCGCGCGCCTTTTCGCGCAGACTCTCGAACTCGGGCAGGCGTTCGATCGCCCGCGCCCTTTTCTCGGGAAAGCCCGTGCGCGCCATCGACAACGCCTTTTGCAGCGTCGGATTGCCGAGGCCTTCGCGGGCATTTGCGGGAAAATCGCGGCTATTCAGGAGCATTGCGCGAAGAGCCCCTCAACCGGGCGCGCCGATCGGCGGCAGCTCTTCGGCCATGCCGGCGAGAACCTCGGCCACATGACGCGCTTCGACTGCGCGCCCCAAACGGCAAAGCTTGCCGGCGATGTTGAGAAGGCAGCCGAGATCGCCGCAAAGCACGGCCTCCGCGCCGCTCGCCGCGATATCGGCCACCTTGTCGGCGACCATCTTGTCCGAGATGTCGGGGTATTTGACGGCAAAGCTGCCGCCAAAGCCGCAGCATGTCTCAGCCCCGGAAAGTTCGCTCAAAGCGAGCCCTTCGACCGAAGCGAGAAGGGTTCTGGGCTCGTCCCTGACCCCGAGTTCGCGCAGCCCCGAACAGCCGTCGTGATAGGTCACGCGTTTGCGCCAGCGCGCCTTTACCCGGGTGAAGCCGCGCACGCCGACGAGAAAGGAGGTGAGTTCATAGGTTTTCGCTGCCAGAGCCTCGGCGCGCGCCCTCATCTCGGCGTCTTCGGCAAATAGCCCGGGATAGTGGCGGCGGATCATCCCGGCGCAGGAGCCCGAAGGGACGACGACGTAATCGTAATCGGCAAAGGTCTCGATGACTTTTTCCGCGATCCTTGTCGCGCTTTGGCGATCGCCCGAGTTGTAGGAAGGCTGCCCGCAACAGGTTTGCGCAAAGGGAGCCTCGACCGAACAGCCCGCTTCTTCGAGAAGCTTTACCGCGGCAAAGCCGACGCTTGGACGGAAGAGGTCGACAAGGCAGGTGACGAAAAGCCCGACCCGCACCCCAGTTTCGGCCATCGAGAAGCTCCCCCTTGCGGCGGCCGGGCGGAAGAGGGAAGGCGACCGCCAAGGCGAGCGCGATTATGGGTGAAAACCGCTTTGATTGCGAGGAGGCAAAACTTCGCGCGCGTCCGCCCGAAGCCGCCCGATCGAGGCTTCCCCTCACCCGTGCGGGGATGAGCGCGAGAGATAGCGAGGGGCCGAATTTTCAACCGCTGGCGGTGGCGAGAAGAACCCAGTTCGGATCGGCAGAGCGGGTCTCGCGGCCGAAGGTCCAGCTGTCGGTCTTCTCGACCGGCGCTCGCGGATCGCCTTCGAGGATGCTGCCGTCGGCGGCGCGGGTGAGGTTGATCTGTCGCGAGACGAGTTTCACCGCAACCTCGGCCCTTGAACCTTCGAGGCGTCCGGAAAGGATTTCGGCGCCTTCGATGGCGACGATCTGCGTCTCCAGAGTTTCCTTCGCTGCCAGACGCTCGTCGATCGCGGCAGAAAAGGAGGCAAAGACCGGCTCGCTCAAAAGCGGCCTCAAGGCCGCTTTGTCGCCTTTGGCAAACGCGGCGACGATCATCTCGAAAGCCGCGCGCGCGCCTTTGAGAAACTCCTCGGGGGAAAATCCGGGATCGACCTTGCGGATCGCCTCGAGCCCTTCGGAGGGCGCGGGCTCGCTCTCTTCAGCCCCGGGCGTATGGATCGTCGTATTGGTCGGTTCGAGATTGATGACCTTGCCGGGAGGGCCGCCGAACCTTTGCATGAAAGGATCCCGCCGGCGCTCGTTGCCGGTGCGCCGTCCGAGCACGCTCCTCAGACGTAACACCAGGAAGACGGCGATCATGGCGAAAAGGATGATGTCGAAGGGAATCGGAAAACCGTGCATCGCTTCTGCCGTCCCGCCGCTTTTCGGAGGCGGCAGGAACTCTGTGTCGTCCTTCGGACTAGATAGGTGGTCGCGCCGGGTGCGGCAAGCGCACCGCCCCCGGAGCGCTCCGGCGCCGAGGCTCTGCGCAAACGCTGGGCCATTGCCGCTCGCGGCCGATCCGTGCTAGCGAGCCTCAGTCGATGCGAGCCGCGCAAGGCTTGGAGGAACGATGGCGCAAGAGGGAAAAGGCGATGGCGAGGGCGTCGCGGCCTCCGAAGAGCTGATGGTCAACGCCCAATACGTCAAAGACCTGTCATTCGAAAACCCGCGCTCGCCGCAAAGCCTTCTGCAACCGAAAGGCCAGCCCGAGGTCGAACTCGGCGTCGACGTCAAGGCGCGCAACCTCGCCGCCGATACTTTCGAAGTGATCCTGACGATCAAAGTGACGACGAAGGCCGCGGGCGAAGTCCTCTTTCTCGTCGAACTTGCCTATGGCGCCGTAGTGACGGTCAAGAAAGCTAGCGAACCGCGGCTTCGCGAACTCGTTCTCGTCGAGGTGCCGCGGTTCATTTTTCCATTTGCCAGAGCCGTCATCGCCGACGCCACCCGCGACGGCGGGTTTCCGCCTTTGCTGATAAACCCGATCGATTTCTCCGAGCTTTTGCGCCGCAACGAGGCCGGGACCGGGGAAGCGCCCGTTGCCTGAGGCTTATTCCTGCGAAAGCCAGATCGGTTCGACAAGGCTTTCGAGCATCTCGCGGTGGCGGGCGAGTTCCTCGGCCGTTGCGGCATGCGCCCGCGGCGCGCGCTGGGCAGGCGCGGCCGCAAGGGGCTGACCGGCGCCCGCCGCAAGGTCGAAGCCGCGCTGCCTGCCGCCCAAAAGCTCCAGATAGACGGCGGCGAGAAGCTTGCAGTCGATTACCGCGCCATGCTTTTCCCGGTCCGTAAGATCGATCGCAAACCTGCGGCAGAGGGCGCTGAGGTTCGCCGGCGCTCCGGGAAAGCGCTGCCGCGCCAGAGCGAGCGTATCGACGATCGCGGAGCCTAAAGGCGGGCGGCCGAGGCGCTCCAGTTCGGCATTGAGAAAGGCCAGATCGAATTCGGCGTTGTGGATGACAAGCGGATCGCTGCCGATAAAACGCAAAAGCTCTTCGGCAATCTCGCCGAAGCGCGGGAAGGGGGCGAGAAATTCGGTAGAGAGGCCGTGAATGGCGCGCGCCTCCTGCGGCATCTCGCGCTCGGGGTTGAGATAGGCATGAAAGCTCTGCCCCGTCGGGACATGGCGAGAGAGTTCGAGGCAGGCGATCTCGACGATGCGGTGGCCTTCTTGCGGGGAAAGGCCGGTCGTTTCGGTATCGAGGACGATTTCGCGCATCAGCCCCTCCGCCGCGTCCCGCGGCGACGATGGGTGGAAAAGGCGCGCCGCCTGCCGTCGAGAGTTGATAGGATGGTG
>JAJYIC010000013.1:5938-17371 GCA_021790295.1 Pseudomonadota bacterium
CTTTTTGAGAATGGCGGCAAGGCGGGCTTCGGTCATTCCCGGACGGCGCAAGACCCTTTGTCTCTGGAGAAGGGGCGAGGCCGAGACGACCGCCACAAAATCGCATCGCTTCTCGCCTCCGACCTCGAAGAGAAGCGGGATGTCGAGGACGGCGATCGGCCTTTTCGACGCCCGCGCCCGGGCGATGAAACGCTCTTCCGCCGCGGCCACGAGGGGGTGAAGGATCACTTCGAGGCGGCGAAGGGCGGGAGGGTCGGCAAAGACGCGCTCGCCGAGACGCGCGCGGTCGATCCCTCCTCCGGCGCCTTCGACTCCGGGAAAAGCCGCCGCGACCGCCGCGACCGCCGCCCCTCCGGAGGACAAGAGGCGATGCACGTAGAGATCCGCGTCGAAGAGAGGAACCCGGAGCCGGCGCAACATGCGCGCCGCCGTGCTTTTCCCCATGCCGATCGAGCCCGTGAGGCCGAGGACGATCACCTCGATTCTTTCAGAGTGGCGGCGACCGCCGCACGCTGTGCGGGGGTGACGGAGACGGCGACCCCGAACCACGCCTCGAAACCCGGACGCCCTTGATGGAGAAGCGTGCCGAGTCCGTCGATGACCCTATGTCCCTTCTCCCGAGCCGCCGCGAGGAGCGCGGTTTCGAGCGGTGCGTAAACGAGATCGGCAACAGGCGCAGAAAGCGGTAATCGATCCAGATCGAGTTCGAGCGGGGCCTCGCCTTCCATCCCGAGATTGGTGGTGTTGACGAGAAGCCCGGCGCCGGCAAGAAGCCGGCTTCTTTCCTCCCAAGCGTGGACGCTGATCGCGCCCTCCGTTCCCCCGAGATCGCGGCCAAGCGCGAGGGCGCGTTCGCGCGAACGGTTGACGAGACGGACCCCGGGGACGCCGAGATCGAGGAGGGCGGCCACCACCGCGCGCGAGGCTCCGCCCGCGCCAAGGACGACCGCCGCGGCGCGCCTTCCATCCCATTCCGGTGCGCATTCGAGAAGGTTCTGGCGAAAGCCGAGCGAATCCGTGTTGCGGCCTTCGAGCTTTCCTTCTTCGGTGACAATGATCGTATTGACCGCGCCGATGCGCCGGGCTTCCGCATCGACCCGATCGACCAGGAGAAGCGCTTTTTCCTTGTGCGG
Organism: Pseudomonadota bacterium; assembly: GCA_021790295.1. Taxonomy (GTDB): domain Bacteria; phylum Pseudomonadota; class Alphaproteobacteria; order ATCC43930; family CGMCC-115725; genus AP-15. The sequence continues at coordinate 7,072 of JAJYIC010000013.1, forward strand.
GATCGTCAGGTTGCAACCGCGGAAGCCGAGAATGGGAAGAGCGCGCAACGCCTCCGGCAAATGCTCGGGGCGCACCGGAAGGGGCAGGTAAGCGCCGTCGATCCCGTATTGTTCGAGCCAGAACCCGTGGAGCTGGGGCGAGCGCGAGTGCCCGACGGGCCAGCCCATGATCCCGGCAAGCCGTGTTCTTCCCGTAATCCGCATGGCTTTAGGATCCCGCGCCGGTTCTAGGAGCCTGTCTCAGTAATCGTCATGGCCGCGACGCCGGCGATTTTGCCCGCTCCGGTAGGAGCCGCGCGCGGCGCGGTTCCGCCCCATCGGGCAAGCGCGGCGGCGCCTGCGAGGCGTGCGGCCCCTGCGAGGCGTGCGACGCCCTCGGGCGGGCAAAAGCACCACCTCCCGGAGGGTTTCGGCGAAAATCGGTTCATGAGCATTATCCAGATAGGCTCCTAGGAGGCGATCGTCCCGCGCTCGCGCAGGAACGCCAAAAGCTCGATGAGCGGCAGGCCGAGGATCGAGAAATGGTCGCCTTCGATGCGCTCGAATAGCTGAACGCCTCTGCCCTCGAGGCGATAGGCGCCAACCGCGCCGAGAAGAGCCTCTCCTTCCGCATCGATATAGGCGTCGAGATAGGCCTCGCTGAATGGGCGCATCTTCAATCTGCAAAGAGTGGCCGTGCGCCACACGCTTTTGCCGTCGACGACCGCGCAAGCTCCGGTGAGAAGCTCATGGGTGTTTGCGCGCAGAGCATAAAGCTGCTCTCGCGCCTCGGAGAGGTCTCTCGGCTTATCAAGCCAATGATCGCCTGCGTCGAGGATCTGGTCGGCGCCGACGACAAGCGCGCCGGGATGGCGGGCCGAGACCCGTCTTGCCTTTTCCGCGGCAAGTTCGAGAGTAGAGGAAAGAGCGTCCTTTCCCTCCTTGCGGCAGAAGCGCTTCAAATCCGTCTCGTCGAAATCGGCGCTTTCGGCCGTGAACGCTATCCCCGCCGCCGACAAGAGGCTCGCGCGCGCCGGACTTGCGGAAGCGAGGATCAGCATTCTAAGCCTCCTCTCCCTTACGCCGCGTCAGAAGCGAGAGGATTGCCGCCGCCGTCTCCTCGATCGAGCGCCGGGCGACATCGATCACCGGCCAGCGTCTTTCGACAAAGATGCGCCGCGCTTCCCGCACCTCTCTCCTGACCGCTTCGAGGTCGGTATAATCGCTCTCGCCATCCTCGCGCAGCATGGCGAGGCGGTTGCGGCGCAACTGGATCAGCCTTTCAGGATCGTTCGTAAGCCCGACGACAAGAGGGCGTCCGGCGGCAAGAAGCTCGGCCGGAGGAGGCACCCCCGGTACGATCGGCACATTTGCGGCCTTGATGCCGCGATTGGCGAGATAAAGAGCGGTCGGCGTTTTCGAGGTTCGGGAAACGCCGACAAGGCACACGTCGGCCTCGTTCAGATCCCACAGCGCTTGGCCGTCATCATGATTGAGGGCAAAGGTCATAGCGTCGATGCGGCCGAAATATTCGCTGTCGAGAAGATGCTGGCGTCCGGGGAGGCCGCGGCTTTCGCGGCCGAGAAAAGAAGCGAGAACCGCGATCACCGGGTCGAGAACGGGGATCGCGGGTACCCCGAGCCTGCGGCAGCCGCGCTGCAAAGGCTCGCGCAATTGTTCGCTGACAAGGGTAAAAAGAACGACCCCTGGATTGGCCGCAACCCCGGCGACGACATGATCGATCTGCGTGCGCGTACGCACCATGCTCCAGACATGCTCGACGACTTCAATCCCCTCGAACTGAACAAGGCAAGCGCGGGCAAGAGAGTGTACGGTCTCCCCGGTCGAATCGGAAACGAGGTGGACGTGGAACCGGCTCATGGCCGAGGCCGCATGGAGAACGGGGTCGGGAAATTTCTGTGGATCAGTTCTCGCCAACACGGGGAAAAAACCCGATCTTCCGACAAACGCGCAATCCGCTCCCGCTTTGCCCTTCTCATGGGGAGACTTTTCCCCCCTTGCTTCCCGGCCATGCACCGCCTGTAGAGAAGAGAGGAAAAAACTCTCCCGAAAAGAGCCCATCCCCGTTTTCCCCGCTTTTCAGAGGCAGGTTTTGACCCATCCCTACCCGCTTATCCACCAAAGCCCCCTCGCCGCGGCAAGCGCCCCTTATCCCCTCCCGCATCTGTGGGCAACCCCGCGAGCAACCGTGAATTCTGGCGATCCACAGGCATCCGCAACATACTTCTCCTTATAACCTCGTCATAGAGTAATTGAGGAAGAGAAAGGAGCGGGGAGTGAGGAAAAGCCAGCAACAGAAACCGCTCCTGCGGGTGCTCGCCGGAGAGGTTCTGCCGGTTGCGCCCTGGTGGCTGATGCGCCAGGCCGGGCGCTATCTGCCAGAGTACCGGCAGTTGCGCGGCCGGGCAGGTGATTTTGTCGCCTTCTGCCTCGACCCAGCGCTTGCCGCCGAGGCGACGATGCAGCCTTTGCGGCGCTACGGGATGGATGCGGCGATCCTTTTTTCCGACATCTTGATGGTGCCTTATGCACTTGGCCAAAAGCTGTGCTTTGTCGAGGGCGAAGGGCCTGTTCTCGAACCGGTGGACAGTGCCGAGGGGCTTTCGAGGCTTGAGCGGGATGCCTTTCTCTTTCGGCTTGAAGGGGTCTTCGAGGCGGCGCGGAGGGTTGCTTCTGATCTCGGACCGAAACAGGCGCTGATCGGCTTTGCGGGTGCGCCCTGGACGGTTGCCGTGTATATGGTGGAAGGGGGCGCAAGCCACGATTTTCGCCGGGTGAAGATCTGGGCCTACCGGGATCCGGCGGGTTTTGCGGCTCTGGTCGAGCTTCTTCAAGAGGCGACGATTGCCTTTCTTTGCGGCCAGATCGAGGCCGGGGTAGAGGCGGTTCAGCTTTTCGACAGTTGGGCGGGGATCCTTTCCGAAGCCGCTTTTGTTCGTTGGGTGATCGAACCGACGGCGCGTATCGTCGCTGTGTTGAAGGCTCGATACCCGCATGTGCCGATCATCGGTTTCCCGCGCGGGGCGGGGGCTCTTTACGAGCGTTATGTGAGCCTCACCGGGGTCGATGCGATCGGTTGCGACACTGCCTTGCCGGTTTCCTATGCGCGGGAGAGCTTGCAAAGGCTCGTCCCGGTGCAAGGCAATCTCGATCCCGTGATGCTGCTTGCCGGGGAAGAGGCATTCCGAGAAGCGGTCTGGAGGCTGTGGCGGATCCTCGGTAAAGGCCCTTATATCTTCAACCTTGGGCATGGGGTTTTGCCCGAGACGCCGCCGCACGCGATCGCCTCTCTCGCCGCGCTTTTGTGAAGCCTGCCGCCCCTGCTTTGAGATGACGCGCAAAGCGATCGTTTTGATGAACCTCGGAGGCCCCGACAGCCTTTCTGCGGTCGAGCCGTTTCTCTACAATCTTTTCAGCGATCCTGCGATCATCCCTTTGCCGGCTTTTTTGCGCCTGCCGGTTGCCCGTCTCGCCTCGCGCCGCAGGGCGCGCGCCGCACGGGCGATTTACACTCGTCTCGGCGGCGCTTCGCCTCTTTACGCGAACACCCTCCTTCAAGCCCGTGTTCTCGAAGAAGCGCTCGGGGAGGGCGTAAGGGTCTTTATCGCAATGCGTTATGCCCCTCCCTCAACCGCCCAAACCGTCCGTGCGGTTCTCGCGTTTGCGGCCGACGAGGTCATTTGTCTACCTCTTTACCCTCAATTCTCCAAAACCACGACCGCGTCCTCTCTCGCACTCTGGCGACGCGAGGCAAGACGCCAAGGTCTCAGGCTCCCCACCCGCTCGATCTCTTCCTATCCGGTCGCGAAAGGCTTTATCGAGGCCGAGGCGGAGCTGATCGCGGAGGTTCTCGATGCTCTCCCTCAGCCCCCTCCCGCTTTCCGTCTTCTGTTGACGGCGCACGGCCTTCCCCTGCGCCTTGTGCGTTTGGGAGACCCTTATCCGCAGGAAGTCGAGGCGACGGTTCGGGCCGTTACCGCCGCGCTTTTGCGCTCTTCCCTCGATTGCCGGCTTTGCTATCAGAGCCGGGTCGGTCCTCTCGCCTGGATCGGGCCGTCGACCGAAGAGGAGATCCGCCGCGCCGGAAGGGAGGGAAAGGGGCTCGTGATTGCGCCGATCTCTTTTGTCTCCGAGCATTCCGAAACCCTCGTCGAACTCGACCTCGACTACCGCCGGATTGCAGAGGAATCGGGGGTGCCGTTTTACCGCCGCGTCGCGACGGTCGGCACCCATCCTCTTTTTATCGGCGCTCTTGCAGGGCTTGTCGGCGAGGCGGCGGGCGACCCATGCGGAGGCCGGGATTGAGCCGTTTTCTTCTCGACGCCTATCCGTGGATCAAATCCTTCCATATCATCGCCATGGTCTCATGGATGGCGGGGCTTCTCTACCTGCCGCGGCTTTTCGTCTATCACGCCGGCGCGCCGCCCGGCAGCGACCGCGCCGAAACCTTCAAGATCATGGAGCGGCGTCTCGAATGTGCGATCATGAGACCCGCGCTTTTGTTGACGCTTTTGAGCGGAGCCGCTCTCGCCGCAACGCCCGGCGTCGTCGATTGGCGGCAGGGATGGATCTGGGTAAAGCTTTTTCTGGTCGCGGTGTTGGTCGGCTTTCACGGCGCCGCTTTCCTTTGGCGGCGGGCTTTCGCCGCCGACCGTAACCCTCACTCCGAAGGCTTTTTTCGCGCCGTCAACGAAGTGCCGACGCTCCTCATGATCGCGATCGTCATCCTTGCCGTCGCCCGGCCGTTTTGAGGAGGTTTCTCATGCGAATGCGGCGGAGAAGGGCTTGCAATGCCCGCCCCCCTACTTATCTCCTTTGCCATAAGGGTATCCGCGCCGGGTTACGGCACCCCCCGTCAGTCTGATCTCCAGCCCGTATCGATCCGCAGAGGCCGTTGTCGCAACCGGCATCCGGAAAGAGCAATCGGGCGATCCCTTCCCCTTCTGTAACGCGCCTCATGAATCTCCAGGAACTCAAACGGAAATCTCCCGCCGAGCTGCTCGCCTTTGCCGAAGAGCTCGAGATCGAGAACGCCTCCTCTCTGCGCAAACAGGACATGCTGTTTGCGATCCTGAAGCAGCTCGCCGAAAACGAGGTGCCGATTTCAGGCGACGGCGTGCTCGAGGTCCTCTCCGACGGGTTCGGCTTCTTGCGTTCGCCCGAAGCAAATTATCTCGCCGGTCCCGACGACATCTACATCAGCCCGAGCCAAGTGCGGCGTTTCAGCCTCAGAACCGGAGACACGGTCGAAGGCCAGATCCGCGCCCCGCGCGACGGAGAACGCTATTTCGCCCTGGTCAAGGTCAACCGGATCAATTTCGACGACCCGGAACGCGTGCGCCAGCGCATCAATTTCGACAATCTCACCCCTCTTTACCCGGAAGAAAAGCTGGAGCTCGAATTCGACGACTCGATGAAACGGGATGTGACGACCCGGGTCATCGATCTCATCACTCCTCTCGGCAAAGGGCAGAGGGCGCTCATCGTCTCGCCCCCCCGCGCCGGCAAGACGGTGATGCTGCAGAACATCGCGCATGCGGTTTCCGCGAACCACCCCGAGGTTTATCTGATCGTCCTGTTGATCGACGAGCGGCCCGAGGAAGTCACCGACATGGCTCGCTCGGTCAAAGGGGAGGTCATCAGCTCGACCTTCGACGAGCCGGCCCAAAGGCATGTCCAGGTCGCCGAGATGGTGATCGAGAAAGCCAAACGCCTGGTCGAGCACAAACGCGACGTCGTCATCCTTCTCGATTCGATCACCCGCCTCGCGCGCGCCTACAACACCGTCGTCCCGTCATCCGGCAAGGTTCTGACGGGCGGCGTCGACGCCAATGCGCTGCAAAGACCGAAGCGCTTTTTCGGCGCGGCGCGCAACATCGAGGAAGGCGGCTCGTTGACGATCATCGCCACGGCGCTCATCGATACCGGCTCGCGCATGGACGAGGTGATCTTCGAAGAGTTCAAAGGCACCGGCAACTCGGAAATCGTCCTCGACCGCAAGGTCGCCGACAAACGCACCTTCCCCTCGATCGACATCACCAAATCGGGAACCCGCAAGGAAGAGCTTCTCGTCGATCGCAGCGTCCTCTCGAAGATGTGGGTTCTGCGCCGCGTCCTCACCCCTATGGGGACTGTCGACGGGCTCGAGTTCCTTATCAACAAACTCAAGGAATCGAAGACCAACGGCGAGTTCTTCGACGCGATGAATACTTGAGGCAGAGGCGCGTCCGGGCGCCGGCCTCTTCCTGTCGCAGATCAGCCGCGCATTCAGCGCGGGCGTGCGCTTGGCCCCAAAAGGGCGCCGCTCAAGGAAGGCTTTGCCGCTTCGCTCCATAAAGGCGACGCCTTTGCCGGCCCCGCGAAACCGAACGCCTTGGCGTCTTCGGCGAAAGCTGGGGGCTGTGTCGACGGGGGCTTTACGGAAGGAGGAGGCGGCGGTGGCGGCGGAGGGGGAGGAAGCGCTGGCGAGGAGGGTGCGACTTCGAACCCCGCGGCCGGCCCCTGCGTCGCGACCGTTCCGAGATTGACCGAACCCTGCAGCGTTGAAGGATCGAGCTCAGCCGGCTCGCCCCAGGGGCCTTGCGCCGCCATCGCCGCGGCGAGGCTTGCGGGGAGATTTGCCGAAAGATTTTTCGAAATGCCGCTCTTTGCGACCGTCTTTGCGGTCGGGATGTTGATCGCGCCGCCGGTTGCGCCTTGTCTGCCGTCGAGGGTCGAGAGGAGAAGGGAGACCTCGTTGGCCGGCGCCGGGAAGGGCGAAGAGGGGCAGCTCTGCGGCCCGGGGAGGCTGACCTCGAAACCGGGCCTGCGAAGACGCCGCAATGGACAATTCCGGTGGGCGACGGTAAGGTCTTTGCCATAGGCGAAGATGACGTTGGAGCCGCCCTGCGGTTTCAGATCGAGAAGAAGAACGCCGCCGCGTATCCCGAGCGTCGCCGAAGGCGTCCTTATCTTGACCGTATTTCCATGTTTCGAAAGCTCCCCGCCGATAAACCGGAAGACGCCCTGCGACAGGTTGGCGACGAGTTCGCCCGCTTTGGTGTGCGGATCATAGACGAAACGGTCGATGACCATATCGGCGTTGGGCCCGACGGCGAGCGTCGAGCGGTCGAGGAAAAGGATCTGCGTCTGGCCTTTCGGGCCGGTGACGACGCGCTCGTTGTGGAGGATGCTGCCGCCGATGACGAGGCGCTTGAGCGTCGCTCCTCGAGGGGCGCCTCTGGCGGCGGGATTGACGGCGCTCGTCACCCCGACCTTGACGGCCGCGCTCGCTCCTTGCGGCATAAACGCGAGAAGTAAAGCAGCGCCGGCGCAAAACCGGCTAAAGAGACCGGCACGCATCGAACCCTCTCTCGGTGAGCATCCAAACTAAGGCGGTCGCGCTTTCCTCGGATCGCCGCATCAGAACCGTATCTCCGGGCCGATCAGGACGGAATCGCTGGTGTAATGATATAACGGCAGGTTCGACGACACAATGTCGCGCTCGAGCTGAAGGACGATCGCCGCGCGCGGCGAGAGAACGAGCGCATCGCTGACGCCGAAACGCCAGTGGCGGTCGAACCGCGTGCTCGGCGAAAAAAAGGATGGGTTGCCGCTCGTATTGCAACAAGGGTCGGGAGCGTCATAAAGAGACCAGGTCCGGCTCAAGAAAAAGCTCGTCTCGAACGGGTAAGGGGTAATCCTGAGCGGGTCCGGGTAACGGATGTCGTAGCCGGCGGAGATCGCATAGGTATTGTTTGCGTAATAGGAAAATCGCGTCGACTGGTTGAGATAATCGAACTCCAGCGAAAGCGATGAATGGCTTGTCACAGGTTTTGACGCCAACAGGGAGAGGATGGCGTCACGGCCGTCGAGGCCGGTCGAAAGCGGCCGATCGGGAGCATTGCTGAAACTCTTCTGCCGGACCTCGAAAGAACTTTTCAGGAAAAGATCGCGCCAGACGGTTTCCTCGTATTCGATGCCGCCTCCGTACGTATAGAAATATTGATTTTCGCCGAGCCCGACCTCGTTGAGGATAAGGTAAGGCTTGAACGAGGCATTTTTTGCCCCGCTGAGCTGCGGAAATCGCAATCGCGGACCCGCCGTCAGCTCGGCAAAGTCGAGATCGAGACGGTCGAAGGTAAAGTAATGATTTACGAAACCAAGACCGGTGACCTCGATCGCATCCCGGTTCTGGTCCAACAGATCATAGCTGTAAAGAAAAGAGCCGTTCATAAACAGGTTTTCGTCGCTTTGTTTGACGAACTGGGGCGCCAGCAGGATATCGCCGATCGGCGAATGGATGAGAGCCGAGCCCGGTGCGACATTGGCGTCACTCTGGTATTGGGCGCCGAGAAAGAGCGCCCCGCTCCAGTGGGAGCGTGCGAGAGCCTTATCGATCGCGGCAAGGTATTCGTCGATGCGCGCCTTGATCTTGGGCGGCGGATGGGCGGCCAGAGCTTTTTCGAAATAGCTGCGGGAAAGAGCGAAAGAACCCATGCGGAAATAGAGAGCGCCAAGCTCGACATCGATCCGCGGCAGATTGGGATTGAATAGAAGAAGCCGTTCGAGAGCCGACGCCGCCCCTTCGTAATCGCCGAGGCGGGCCGCAAGCTTGGCGTAGGCGAAGGTCACCTCGAGGTTTGTCGGCTCTTTGAGCATCTTTTTGAAAAGGGCCGCCTTTTGTGCTTCGAGCGCGGCCTTCCCCGGGCCTTCTTCGGCCGCCGAGGCGCGCGCAAAAAGGCCGAGAAGGAGCACGAGGACAACGAGCAGAACGCTCGCGATTCCTCTGCGTTTGAACGGTCTTGCGGCCACGGCCCCTCCTCTTGTGCAGCACGTTGAGGTTGCGCTGTCGCCATTCTTTGAAATCTTATAAAGCTGGGAACCGCTTTCGGCAAGCCTTCCGCGAACCCCGAAAGCGCTTGCCGCGGCGGCAAGAGATGGCCCAAATAGGCTCGCGCCTGGTTTCGAGGAGAAGATTTTGCAGGGTTCGCCCTATTTCGATGCGCTCGAACTGCGCGATCCTTTAGAGCGCGAGAAGGCGCTGATGGCCTCCCTGCCGCAGATCATCGCCGCAGCCAAGGCGAAAGCCCCGGCCTACGCGCGCCTTCTCGAAAATTTTCGCCCCGAAGAGGTTTGCGATCGCCGCTCTCTCGCCGGCCTACCCGTCCTGCGCAAATCCGCGCTCCTCGAACTGCAAGCAAAGGACCCGCCGTTCGGCGGCCTTCTCGCCGTGCCGCTCGGGAAGCTCAAGGCGGTTTTCGCCTCTCCCGGCCCGATCTATGAGCCGGGCGCCGACAGGGCCGATAGCTTTCGCCTCGCGCGCGCCCTTTACGCCGCCGGTTTCCGCAAAGGCGATCTTGTCCACAACGCCTTTTCCTATCATTTGACCCCGGCCGGGGCGATGGCCGAAGGGGCGGCAAATCTCCTCGGCTGCCCGGTCATTCCGGCCGGAACCGGGCAAAGCGATCTGCAGCTCAGAACCATCGCCGATCTGAAACCCGTCGGCTATGTCGGCACGCCCTCTTTCTTGAAGATCCTTTGCGACAAGGCCGAAGCCCAAGGCCTCGACATCGGCTCTCTCAAAAGGGCTCTGGTCGGGGCCGAAGCCTTGCCCTCGGCGCTGCGGGCCGAGTTCGAAAACCGCGGCCTCAAGGTCCTGCAATGTTACGGCACCGCCGAACTCGGCCTTATCGCTTATGAAAGCACGGACGCCGAGGGGAGGGTTTGCGAGGGAATGCTGCTCGACGAGGGGATCATCGTCGAACTCGTCGAGCCGGGCGGAAGCGTTCCCGTCGCGCCGGGCGAGGTCGGCGAGGTGGTGGTGACGACCCTTCACGCCGAATACCCTCTCATCCGTTTCGCCACCGGCGATCTTTCCGCTTTGTTGCCGGGCAGAAGCCCTTGCGGGCGAACCGGCGCGCGGCTTCGAGGTTGGCTCGGACGCGCCGACCAGTCGACCAAGGTGCGCGGCCTTTTTGTTCACCCGAGCCAGATCGCCGAGATCCTGCGGCGCCACCCGGGGGTCGGCCGCGCCCGCCTCCTCGTCGAGCGCAAGGCGGGAGCCGACGCGATGACCCTCCTCGTCGAGGCGGAGCAGGCGAGCGGGGAGGAAGCGGCCATCGCCCAAAGCCTGCAGGCGGTGACGAAGTTGCGCGGCGAGGTTGTGCGGGTTCAAAAAGGGAGCCTTGCCGAGGACGGCAAGGTGATCGAGGATCGCCGTTCGCTCGCCTGAGATCGAGACAAGTGACGGCAACGCCCATAGCTGAGGCGGATCGAGGGTGAACGGACCCGAACTTTTTGCCGATGCCCTCGCCTGCCG
>JAJYIC010000312.1 GCA_021790295.1 Pseudomonadota bacterium
GGCGGGGTCGAATCGATCTCTCTCGTTCAGACCGACCATCGCAACCAGTATCGGGCGGAAGATCCCCGGCTCCAGGAGCGCCTTCCGCAGATTTACATGACGATGATCGAGACCGCGGAGATCGTCTCCGAGCGTTATCAGGTGACGCGGGAGGCGCAGGACGAATACGCGCTCTCTTCGCAACAACGCACCGCCGCCGCGCAGACGGCCGGACGTTTCGAACGGGAACTCGCGCCTTTTGCAACCGTCATGAAGGTCGAAGACCGGGAGAGCGGCAAAGCCGCCTCGGTAACGGTCACCCTCGAAAAGGACGAAGGCAACCGCCCTTCGACCACTCTCGAAGGCCTCGCCTCTTTGAAACCCGTCTTTCGCGACGGCCAAAGGGTCAAGGAAGGGCGTTTCATCACCGCGGGGAACGCCTGCCAGCTTTCGGACGGCGCTTCGGCCTCGGTCTTGATGGAGGAAAAGGAAGCCCAAAGGCGCGGCCTTCAGCCCTTGGGCGCCTATCGCGGGATGGCGGTCGCGGGATGCGACCCCGACGAGATGGGGATCGGCCCCGTTTTTGCCGTGCCGAAGCTTTTGAAAGAGCATGGCCTCAAAATCGAGGATATCGATCTTTGGGAACTGAACGAGGCTTTTGCCGTGCAGGCGCTTTATTGTCGAGACCGCCTCGGGATCGATCCCCTCCGCTTCAATGTCGATGGCGGCGCGATTGCGATCGGCCATCCTTACGGGATGTCGGGGGCGCGCATGATCGGTCACGCTCTGATCGAAGGAAAGCGCCGCGGCGCGCGCCGCGTCGTCGTCACCATGTGCATCGGCGGCGGGATGGGCGCGGCGGGGCTTTTCGAAGTGTTTTAAGCGCCGCCCGGGTTTTGGGGTTCAGCTCAAGGCGACGGTAAAGCCGCGCGCCACTCCGGGACGGGCCATCAGCGCTTGGTACCAGCGTTTGACATTGGGGTAGAGGGCGAGATCGGTCTGGTGGCGTTCATGCCTCCAGGCCCAGCCCAGAATCGCGAAATCGGCGATCGAAAGCTCGCCCGCAACCCATTCGGCCTCTCCCAAACGGCGGTCGAGAACACCGTAAAGGCGCTGGGTTTCCTTCATGTACCGTTCGAGACCGTAACGGCGGTCGGCCTCGTCCTTGACCTGAAGAAAATGGTGCACCTGGCCCGGGATCGGCCCGAAACCGCCCATCTGCCACATCAGCCATTCGAGAACCCTGACCCTGCGGCGCAGATCCGAGGGCCAGAAGAGGCCCGTCTTCTCGCCGAGATAGACGAGGATCGCCCCCGATTCGAAAACGCCGATCGGCGCTCCTCCCGGCCCTTCGGGATCGAGGATCGCCGGGATCTTGCCGTTGGGGGAGAGTTCGAGGAAAGGGCGAGAGAACTGCTCGCCTTTGGTGATGTCGACCGGCTTTACGACATAGGGGAGCTTCATCTCTTCGAGGGCGAGGCTGATCTTGCGTCCATTCGGCGTGTTCCACGCGTAAAGCTCGATGCTCATCCCAAAACCTCTCTTTTCTTGCGGTCTCGAAAACGGGCGGGCCTTTTCAAGGCGTCATCCTTTGCAACGGGCGCCTGCAGATGCCGACGGCGAGGACCATCGCAGCGGCGATCGCGCTGCCGACAAAGGCGCTTGCCGGCGTTGCGGTGGCGTCCCAGATCGCCCCGCCGATCAGCGGTATGACAAAAGACAAGGAGTAGCCGAGCCCGAACATCCCGGCGGAAAGCCGGTGGACATCCCTTGGCGGGGCGATCTGCGGCGGCAAGGCGAGAGTGAGGATGAGGGTAAAGGCGCCGCAAAAGCCGATCACTCCCGAACCGGCGACGATAAAAGGCGCGCTCGGGTCGAGAAGCGCGGCAATCCCGACAAAGGAAACGAGAGGAAGGACGATATAGGCCGATTTCCCTCGGGAGAGCCTTTGCGCGAGAAACAGGGTCAAAAGGGAAGCCGGAAACTGCGCCAGATTGAGAGCGCTCAAAGCAGGGCCGACGAGATCGGGGCGGCCGACCGCATGCAGATAATCCGGGAGGAAAGCGTTGGTGGCAAAGTAAAGGCCGCCATTGCCCCCCTGCAAAAACCCGAGTTCCCAGGTCGAACGGCTTTTCCAGTCCGGCCACCAGCGCAACCGCGCCATGGCGTAAGACCTTTGGCCTTCCGAAGTCGAAAAGGCGAAAAGGAGCGCGGTCGCGGCAACCGGCAAGGACCAGACGAGGAAGCTCGCTTCCCAGCTTCCGCCGACGAGAGGGAGAATGAGAGGGATCGTCAAAGCCGCCGGTATGCCTTCGCCGACGAGAAGCCCGTTGCCGTAAACGGCGGTCGCAAAACCGGCCGCGGTTCCGCGCCACTCTGCGACGAGAGAAGGCAGAGCCGGCTGCAAAACCGCGATCCCGGCGCCCATCAGAAGGGTTGCCGCAAACAGCATCGGCAACGAAGGCCCGATCCCGCGAGCAGAGGAGGCGAAGGCGACGACGATGAGCCCCAAAATGATGGCGCGACGCGTGCCGAGACGCGCGATCATCAAAGCCCCAGGGATCGCCGCCAGGCCGAGAACCAGAACCGGGAAGCCGGAGAGAGCCCCGATCGCCTTTTCGCTCAACGAAAGATCGCGATGGATCAAGGGAAGTACGGGCGGCACCGCGAGCATGGTGATGCGCAGATCCGCCCCGAGAAGCCATAGGAGGGCAAGCTCGGAAAACCGGGATCGCGAAAAAGGGCGCGCGCCGTCCCCGATCACGGGCGCACGCATTTGAAATAGGCGGTGTCGAAATCGGCGCTGACGAGGCGCTCGACGCGCTCGTAACGGGCGCAGTGGCGCCTCGCAACAGCGGTTGCGTTTGCGAGATCGCCGCGGTAGGCGACTTTCGCCGCCGTTGCGCTGGCGCGCAAAAGGAACGCCGAAGGCCCTTGGCAGGCGCAAAGGACGCAGAGAAAGAGGAAAAAGAACAGCCCGGTTCTGGTCATTTCTGAGGAAGGCCGATCCTGGCGGCGAAATCGCGGCCGCGTTCGATAAAGTCGCGATAATGCCCATAACTCGGCGCCGCCGGGGAAAGCAAGATCACCCCTCGTTTTGGGGTCCGGGCGAGAGCGCCTTTGACCGCCTCTTCCATCGAAGAGGCCTTCAAAAGGAGAGCGCTTTTTTCACCGCGGGGCGCGCGCGAGGCTTCTGCGAAAATCCTCTCTCCGGCCTTCCCGAGACAGAAAACCCTTGTCGCCCTGCCTTCGCACAGCGCTTCGACGAGCTTCCCGTAATCGATCCCGCGATCCTGCCCGCCGAGGATCAGGGTCACTTCCCGCCCGGCGTAGGTTTCGAGAGCGGCGAGCGCCGATTCCGGGGTCGTGGAGATGCTGTCGTCGACGGCGAGAACCCCGCCGACAAAACCGAGTTCCGCCTGGCGGTGCGGCAATCCGGCAAATGAACGCGAGGCGTCGAGCGCGCGCGCGAGGTCGCTCCCCAAAAGCAGA
>JAJYIC010000313.1 GCA_021790295.1 Pseudomonadota bacterium
CGCTCGCCGCAGGCCGAGGACTGTTCGACGACGACCGCCGTGTGGCACTCGACAAGCCGGCCCGCGGCTTCACCGGCGGCGCGGCGGGTTGCGGCATTGAGATATTCTTCCTCTATCTCCACCGAAATGGAATTGCGGCCGGAGCGGATCGCCGCGACGGCGGTCGAACCCGAGCCGGCGAAAGGATCGAGGATCGTGTCGCCGGCAAAGCTGAACAGGCGGATGAGCCGCTCGGCGAGTTCGGGCGGGAAGGGCGCGGGATGGCCGTCGCGCAGGCTGGCGCCGCGAATGTCGGACCATACCAGCCGCATCCAGGCGTCCATCTCCTCGCGCTGCAGCATCGACAGCGCCTTTTGGATCATCGGGGTCGTGCGATAACCGCCGGGCTTGCGCAGCATCAGTATGTGCTCGTGATCGTTCTTGATGACCGCGCCCGGCTGATAGGGTTTTCCGTAGTAGCCGCTCGACCCTCCGCCCGCTTCGTTGGTGCGATTGCCGATCTTGAACCACAGGATCGGGGTCAGGTTGTCCAAGCCATGCTTGCGGCTGCGCACCTGGATGTCGGCAGGCAAAGGCAACACGCGATGGCGACCGCCGGCGCGGCGCGGGATCAGGATGTCGCCGATGACGCAACAGATCCGGCCTCCGGGCACGAGGACCCGCGCGCACTCCTTCCAGGCCCGGTCGAGCTCATCGAGAAAGACCTCGTAATCGCTGATACGCCCCAGTTGGCCGCCGCCGGCATCCGAGGCGTAGGCTTTGAGATTGAAATAGGGCGGCGAGGTGACGACGAGATGGACCGATTCGTCGGGCAGGAAACGAAGGTCCCGGGCATCGCCGAGGATCATCTCATGCCGCGTGCGATCGTAAGGCGCAGGCCAGCGGCAGCCTCGCAGCGTCTTGTTGGCCTTGAGCAAGGCCTCTACCGCGCCCGGCTCGTTGTCGGCCGCCGGAAGCTCCGGGAACGCCGCCTGGGGCTGCCGAGGCATGGCGGCCTCGCTGCGCCACGGATGGTCCTGCAAATCCCGCTGCTCCATGACGCTTTCGATACCAGATTTCGTATGCCTAGCACAATAGCCTACCATATCAATTTCACAGCTCACGGCATTGCCCCAATGAGTCGAGTGGCGGCCTTCAATATCGCAAAATGCGAGCATCGACGCAAGAAAAAAGTTCCACCCATGTTCTCTTTTGGATCATGATTTGATCGTTTAGAAACCCGGCTTTCTCTGCCCCGCGCCATCCGCGTTTCCCGCCATGCGGGAATTCGCGCGAGATCACAATCTTGTCTTTACGATTTGTGACTCATTATTGTCACAGCATGCAGCCGGCTCATCCGCCCGTCACCGACCCTCGCCTCGAAGAGGCGCATGTTTATTGGCAGAGCAAAAAAGCCGGCCGGCCGATGCCGCGCCGCGCCGATCTCGACCCGATCGAGATCCCGAAACTTTTGCAGCATGTGATGCTGATCGATGTCGAGGGACCGGGCCGTTACCGTTTCCGCCTGATCGGCACCGCAATTGCCGACGAGCACGGGATCAACGCGACAGGAAGTGATGTGGCGGACGTCGTCAAAGGTCAGGAACTCAAAAGCCACGTCACCGCGCTTCTCGACGAATGCGTGCGCGAGCGCCGCGCGCTCTACTCGGAATGCCTTTTCTTTTCGCCCGAAAGCGGGCTTGTCGAACGCCACACGAAGCGCCTTTTGATGCCGCTATCCGAAGACGGCGAAACCGTCACCATGATCTTCAAGCTGCAAATCTTTCTTCACATCGACCCGATGGCGCGCGAGCGCCACCTCCTCGAACCCCGTCCCTTCAAGGAGATCGCGCATCATCTTCTCTAGCCGGGCTTCTCTAGCCGGGGTCTGCGCCGCTCAAAGGAGGCGCGGCAAGAGCTTTTCGGCAAGGAGAAGAAAGCTCTTCCCGCTCAATGGCGCGCACAGGAGATAATCGAGCCCGATCTCTTCCTTGAGCGCAAGGATCTCTTCGAGAACCGATTCGGGGGTTCCGTGAAGGATCACCTCGGAGAGATACCGCTCGACCGGATCGACGCCTTCAGGTGCAAGCGGCGCCGAAAGGACGGGTTTGAAAGAGGCCCCGAGATAAGAGTGGAGGATCCACAACGCGCCGCGGCGGGCGACGAGAGCGGCCTCCTCCGCGCTCTCGTCGAGGGCAACAAGACGCGCGATCGGGATCTCGCGGCCCTCTTGCGAAAAACCGCCGCGCCGCAGCCCCTCTGCGTAACGCCGCCTTTTGGCGGCAATCTCGCGGTGCGAGGAATGCGGGTCCATCAGGATCGAAAAGCCGCGGCTTGCCGCCCAATCGATGGACCCTTCGGAAGTCGCCGCCATCCACACCGGCGGGTGCGGGCGCTGCAAGGGTTTGGGCAGAACTTCCACCTCTTCGAAGGAGAAATGCTTGCCGGAAAAACTCAGACGCTTTTCGCTCCAAGCGCGCAGCACGATCTCGACGCTTTCATGGAAACGCGAGGTGCTCTCTTCGGGAGGCACGCCGAAAGCGGCGAATTCCACGCGGGCAAAACCGCGGCCCGCGCCCCAATTGACGCGCCCTCCCGAAAGGACGTCGAGAAAGGCCACTTCCTCGGCAAGGCGCAAGGGATGATAAAAAGGAGCGAGAGAGACGGCCGTGCCGATGCGCAAGCGCCGCGTGCGCGCCGCGGCGAGCGTTCCCATCATGTGCACCGAAGGGCAGACGCTGAAATCGCTGAAATGATGTTCGGCGAGCCACACGGCGTCGAAGCCCCCCTCGTCCATGATCTCGATGCGCTCCAAAGCGCGCGCATAGACCTCTGCGAGAGAGCTGCGCCTTTGCGGCCAACTGAAAAACTGGAGGACGCCGATCTTCATAGGCCGATTACCCTCTACCAGAGCGGGAAGAATAGATCGCCTGCGCAACCAAAGTGAGGGCCCTTTCCGGGTCTCGCTTTGGCCATAAAGGGCCTCCCGCAACGCATCTTCAAAGAAAGGCGCCGGCGCCTTTCCCTTTCCGCTTCTATTTCTTCGCGCGCGCGTATTCCGCTTTGGGACGCGTCAAGCGCTCGGGGTGTTCGATCCTTTTATTGACCGCGGCGCGGGCGGCGCCGAGGCTCGGGAATTCGGTTTCGACCCCGTCGCGTTCGAGGACATAGACCGCCGTCATCGAGCGGCCGCTTTTCTTGTCGGCGACGCCGCGTTTTTCGATCGTCCAGGTCAAACGCCGGGTTGTGCCTTCCTCTTCTCCCGCGACGTCTTCGAAACCGTGATCGACGACGGTACGCAGGGAATAAAACTCGGGTTTCGGCGCCGCCGCGCGCGCTCCCGGCCCTTGCCCGCGCTTTTGCGCTCCCGTTTCCGCCCTTTTCCCGCCGCGCCGGGCTTGGCGCGGGGGCGGCTCTCTTGGGGTCGCTCTCTCGCCCTCCGCCCTCGGTTCCGGCGCTCTGTTGCCCCTCGCGCTTCTGCCCTCTCCTCC
>JAJYIC010000314.1 GCA_021790295.1 Pseudomonadota bacterium
CGCTCATACTGCGGTCGAGTGATTTCGGTCCACATGTTGTGCCCCCCGCGCGTTCTGACACATCGCGGATATCATAACACGCTGAAATCACTTAACTCCTTTTTTGGTCGGACACTTACTGCGCGCGCGCCAAGGCGCTTTTCCAAAAGAAGGGCGTTCCCTTTACCGAGGTCGACCTCCTCTCCGAGCCTTCCCGGCGCGAAGAGATGATCGCCCGTTCGGGCGGAGGGCGAACCGTGCCGCAGATCTTTATCGACGGCAAAGGGATCGGCGGGTGCGACGAACTTTTGGCGCTCGAAAGCGCGGGGCGGCTCGACGCCCTATTGCGGAGAGAAGAATGAAATCCTCCTTTACCGCCGCTCTCGTCCAGTTCACCGCGGCGCGGGATTATGAACCCAATATCGCCACTCTCGGCAATCTCGTCAGGCGCGCGCGAGAGCAGGGCGCGGATTTTATCCTCACCCCCGAAAATAGCGGGCTGATCGAGCCCGACGGGCGCCTTCGCCGCGAGAAGGCGCGCGAGGAAGAAAACCACCCGGTCCTTTTCGCCGTTCGCGAGCTCGCGCGCGAGTCCGGGGCCTGGCTCCTTTTGGGCTCTCTTGCCGTCGATCTTTCGCGCGAAGGGGAAAAGCGCCAAGCCAACCGCTCCTTTCTCATCGATCCGGCGGGCGCCGTTCTCGCCCGTTACGACAAGATCCACATGTTCGACGTCGATCTCGAAAGCGGCGAAAGCTACCGCGAAAGCAATGCCTACCGGGGGGGAAACCGGGCGGTGCTGGCGGCTTTGCCGTGGGGCGTTCTGGGCATGACGGTGTGTTATGATCTCCGCTTTCCGGGGCTTTACCGCGCCCTCGCCCAGGCGGGCGCCGATTTCCTTTCGATCCCATCGGCCTTTACGGTGCCGACGGGGAAGGCCCATTGGGAGACGCTTTTGCGGGCGCGGGCGATCGAGACGGGCGCGTTTGTCTTCGCTCCCGCGCAATGGGGCGAACATGCCGCAGGGCGGCGGACCTATGGCCATTCGCTCATCGTCGATCCCTGGGGCGAGGTTTTGGCCGAAGGCGGGGAGGAGGTGGGGGTGGTGAGCGCCCGCATCGACCCCGGCCGCGTCGCCGAAGCAAGGCGCATGGTGCCTTCGCTGTTTCACGACCGGGAGTTTGCGATGCCGCGGGCTCCCTCTCGCTCTGTTGCCGCCGAATAGGCGCGCCCCTTCTCGTCGCGCTTTGCGCCCGAGGGCCTTGCCCGCGCAAGATCACCCTTCTGCGCCTAATCCTTCTTCGCACCCCGCGGCTTCCGGCAGGCGGCCGAGAGGGCCTTTGACGGCGGCGAGGCGTTGGCGGACAGAGGGGCGCGGGCGGCTCACCTCTCCCTGTTCGAAGGCGAGGATGGTGAGAGCGGGAAAAGCGCCGAGAAGTTCGCCCGGGCGCAAAAGGAAATCGGGGTTGCGCGGGCGGGAAAAGGCCTCGTTGCCTTGCGCGAAAGTCTCGTAAAGGAGAACCCCTGCCGCCGCCAGGGCGCCCTCCAAAGCCGGGAAAAGAGGGCGGTAAAGGTAGTTGGTGACGACGATGCCGTCGTAAGGGCCGCCGAGATCCAAAGGCGCGCCCGTTTCGAGGTCGCGCTCCACCAACTCGCAAAAGGGGCCGGCGAAAGCGGAAAGCGCGCTCGTATCGCGGTCTATGGCGCGGACGCGAAAGCCCAATCTAAGGAGAAGAGCGGTGTGGCGCCCGCGGCCCGCGGCGAGGTCGAGAACCCGCCCTTTGGGGCGGATGATCGGCACAAAGCGCCTGACCCAGGCGGAAGGGGGCGAGAGCGAATGCGGCATGGACAGGGATCTCGGGCAGAACCGGGGCGGATTGCGGAACAGGCTCTCTTTGAATAAATTGGAGAGAGAAGGTTTGGCGATGATCCTTTTCAGTTTACGTTGCGCGCAGGGTCATGAATTCGAGGCGTGGTTTCGCGACGGCGAAGGCTTTGCCGCGCAACAAAAGGCGGGCGAGATCGCCTGCCCCGATTGCGGCGATTGCAGCGTCGAAAAAGCGATCATGGCGCCGCGCCTTTCCCGTTCGCGCGAGAACCTGCTGCCGATAGCCGTCGAGATGCGCCAAAAGCTGCTCGATCTGCGCCGGCAGGTCGAGGCCAATTGCGATTACGTCGGCGCGCGTTTTGCCGAAGAGGCGCGGCGCATCCATTACGGCGAAAGCGAACGCCACGGCATCTACGGCGAGGCGAGCGAAGAGGAATCGCGCGCCTTAACCGACGAAGGGATCGAATTCGGCCGCATCCCGTGGGTCGCGCCGACCGACAGTTGAGCCCGGCGCCTCCTCTCTCTTGACCGCCATCACCAGATAGTTGACCGCGAGATCGCCGGAGAGAGACCAGGCGGCCGAAAGAGGGTCATAGCTCATGCCGGCGAGTTCGGTGACAAGAAGCCCGTTGCGCCTCAGAGCGAGGACGAATTCCGAAGGGCGAAGAAACCGGCGCCAGTCATGGGTTCCGGGCGGGATCCAGCGCAAAAGATATTCCGCTCCGAGTATGGCGAAGGCAAAAGAGCGCGCGTTGCGGTTCAGGGTCGCGCCGATAAAGGCGCCCCTTTGATCGAGAAGCCCGGGAAGGGCGGCAAAAAACGGGGCAGGGTCGTCGAGATGTTCGACGATTTCGAGGGCGAGCACGGCGTCGAATCGCTCGCCGCTGCGGGCGGGCGATTCGGCCTTGCCGAGGCGGTAATCGATGCGCAGCCCGCTCGATTCGGCATGCGCCTTGGCGGCGGCGAGCGCCAACGGGTCGGCATCGACGGCCGTCACCCTAAAACCGAGACGCGCCATCGGTTCGGCGGCAAGCCCGCCGCCGCAGCCGATGTCGAGAAGCCGCAAGCCCGCGAACGGGGAGAGGGAAAGTGGGTCGCGGCCGAAATGGGCGGCAAGACGGCTGCGGATAAACGCGAGCCTCACCGGAGCCACGCGATGGAGCGCGCGAAAAGGGCCGTCTCGATCCCACCAGGACTGCAAAGCCTTTGCGGGATCTTCGGCGGCGGAGGGTTCGAGGCTGGCGCGGGTCTCGCTCAAGGCTCCCTTTCCTTCCGGGCCCTCGGCCGCCTGTTGGCGGCCGCGGCAAAAATAGAGTATGTGGCGCGCGCGCGGGCGGCAAGACGCCTGCGGGCGCCGCGCAGCCCTTGACGCTATGACGCCGCGCTCCCTTTTCCGCTCGGCTGGGACGTAAGGAATGGCTCTCATCGTTCAGAAATACGGCGGCACCTCGCTCGCCGATGTCGAGCGGATCAAGGAGGTTGCCCGCCGCGTCAAGCGCGAGGTCGAGGCCGGAAACGAGGTCGCGGTCGTCGTCTCGGCGATGGCCGGAGCGACAAACCGGCTCGTCGAATGGGTCGAGACGGTTTCTCGGCCTCCTGAAGCCAGCGAATATGACGTCGTCGTCTCTTCGGGCGAGCAGGTAACGGCGGGTCTTCTCGCT
>JAJYIC010000315.1 GCA_021790295.1 Pseudomonadota bacterium
GAGCCCGCCCAGAACCTGCATGCTGCGATCGACGACGCGCCAGATCGCCTCGGAACAGACGACCTTGGCAAGGCTCGATTCATGGCGCGCGGGAAGTCCCTGGTCGAGAACCCAGGCGGTATGCCAGATGACGAGACGGCTCACATGAATGTCCATCTCGTTGTCGGCGAGCATAAACCCGACCCCTTCGTGTTCGCCGATCGGCTTGCCGAAAGCGGTGCGGTGGCCGGCGTATTGAGAGGCAAGGTGATGCGCACGGCAGGCGGCGCCGAGCCAGCGCATGGCGTGGGTGAGACGCGCCGGCGCGAGGCGCACCTGGGCGTAACGGAAGCCTTCGCCGACCCTCCCCAAAACCTCGCTTTCGGGCACCCTCAAGCCTTCGAAGCGAACGACCGCATGGCCGCCGGCAAAACCCTGGTCGAGGCTGTCGAGGATGCGCTCGATGACGATGCCTTTGGCGTTCATCGGCGTCAGGAACATGGTCGCCCCGCCCGGACCCTTGTCGTCCGCCTCGTTGCGGGCCATGACGATCCCGAATTCGGCGCCCAAGGCCCCGGTGATGAGCCATTTCCTGCCGTCGATGACGTAATCCCTGCCTTCGCGCCGGGCGGTCGTATTGAGAAGGGAGGGATCTGCGCCCGCGCCCGGGGGCGGCTCGGTCATCGCAAAGCAGGAGCGGATTTCGCCTGCGGCGAGAGGCAGAAGCCAGCGCTCTTTCTGGCGCTCCTCTGCGACCTTTTCCAGAAGATGCATGTTGGCCTCGTCGGGAGCGGCGACGTTGAGCGCGACGGGCCCCAAAGGCGAATAACCGGCGGCTTCGAAAAGGACGGCGATCGAGCGCATGTCGAGGCCGAGACCGCCCCACTTGCGGCCGACATGAGGGGCGAGAAGCCCCGCTTGCCGCCCAAGCGCCAAAAGCTCCTGCCTCAGTTCTTCGGAAGGACCGTGAGGCCCTTGGCGGGGGTCCGCTTCGAAAGGGATGATCTTGTCGCGGATGAAGCGCTCCGTGCGCTCCTTGAGGGCGACGAGTTCTTCAGGAAGCGAAAAATCCATGGGCCTCTCCGCCTAAAGGGCTGCCCGCGGCGCCTCGAAAGCGGCGAACGGGTCGCGGCGCCCGCCCTTACGATAGTGGAAGGCGCCGTTCTCGTTCAACCCGCGCCGCGAGGCGCCTTTCGCGCAGGCTCCTATTCCCGGGGCCTTACGCGGCGTTGCGACAAGGCGATAAAAAGCCCGCAGCCGATGATGATGAGGGCGCCCAAAACCGTCCATCTGTCCGGAAGGTTGGCAAAGATCACATAACCGAGAACCGTCGCACCCAAAAGCTCGACGTAACCGAAAGGCGCGATGGCGGCGGCCGGCCCGAGGTGAAAGGCGCGGATGATCAGATAATGCCCGGCGCCGCCGAGGAGGCCGATGGCGCAAAAGAGGAAAAGGTCGAAAAGATGCTGCGGCGGCTGGTAGACGAAAGGGAGGACGAGGCTCGCGAAAAAGGACCCGAGAAGCGCGGTGAAGATGATGCCGGTCGCGGCGTTGTCATAGCTGGCGACCCAGCGTGTCGCGATCTGGTAGAGCGCATAGGCAAGCGAGGAGAGGAGAAGGAGCGCGACCGCCGGGTCCTCCAACCCGATCCCCGGACGGATGATGATGAGGGCGCCCAAAAAGCCGGCTCCGACGGCAACCCAGATGCGCGCGCCGACGCTCTCGCCGAGAAGAGGCCAGGAAAGAGCGGTGACGATGAGAGGCGAGGTGAAGCCGATTGCCGAAGCGGTCGCCAAAGGCACGCGCGCGATCGCCATCACAAAGACGATGTTGCTGACGAGCATCAAAAGCGAGCGGCCGATCTGAACGAGAGGACGGCGAGTGGCGAAAAGACGCGCGCCATAACGCGGCAGGAAGACGAGAAGCATAAAAAGGAGATGCCCCGTAAAGCGCGCCCACACGATCTCCATCACCGGATAATGCGGGGAGAGCCACTTGACCCCGGCGTTCATGAACGGGAACATCGACACCCCGGCGCACATCAAAAGGATGCCGCGCAGAGCCTGCGGCACCCGGCGCAGGAGAAGGCGGAAAGCGCCTTTGAGGCGCCTTTTGCGAAGGCGCAGTTGAAGCCGGGCGGCCGCGTCCACCGGAGAGGGCATGGCCGCTCTCCGAAGCTTTTTCAGAGCCAGCTTTTGACGAGCTTCGCGCGTGCGCTCGCGGCGCTCGCAAGAAAACCGTTGTCGCTTCCGGTCAAGATGAGGCGCGTCCCCATCTCGATATAACGGCGCGCCACAACCTCGTCGTAAACCCCGCCGAGACCCGCATATTTGCCGTGCGCCCGGCAGGCGTCGATGACCGTCCTGTAGGCGGCGACGATGCGCTCTTCGCCGAGTTGTCCCGGGATGCCGAGTTCGAGGGTCAGGTCGTTGGTGCCGATGAGAAGCGAATCGATCCCCGGAGTGGCGGCGATTTCGGCGGCGTTGGCGATCCCTCGCGCGCTTTCGAGCATGACGACAAGGAGGGTCGCGCGATTGATCGCGGCGCAGGTTTCGGCAAGCGCGGCCGGGCGATACCCGAGATGAGGCAGGCCGCCCGCGATCGAACGTTGGCCCAAAGGCGGGTATTTATAGCGCCGGGCGATCTCACGGGCTTCTTCGGCGGTATCGACGTGAGGCATGACGATGCCGAGCGCGCCGCCGTCGAGAAGCCTTGTCGCGAGCCAGAACTGGCCCGCGGGAACGCGCGCGATCGGCGCGATCCCGGCCCCCAAAGCGGCGACGGAAATCTGCACCGCGGTGTCGAGATCCATCGAATTATGTTCGAGATCGAGAAAGAGCCAGTCGTAGCCTGCGGCCTTCATCATCGGCGCGATATCGACCGTGCGCGCCTGGCGTATGCCGACGCCGAGAGCAAGATCGCCTGCTTCGAGCCGTTCGAGGGCGGCGTTTTTGAGGATCTCTTCCACTCTTTTCCTCCTTTTGCGGTTAGGGCGGGGCGCAGAGGCCTTCCGCTTTTTGTCGCGGCACTAGACGGCAGAAATTGGGCAGGATCGCTGCGGCAAACGGTTACCAGCGGTTGCGCAGTTCGCGCAGGCAAAGAAAGACGCTCTCCGGCTCGGGATTTTCGGGAAGATCGGGAAAGGCTTCGCGCAAGCGCGCGATGAGGCTCCGGCTCCAAAGACGGAAAAAGCTGTTGACCTCGCGTTCGAGAGCAAGGGTCGTCACCAGCGCTTTGGCGGGGTCCTGCCTTTCGACCCCGGATAAGAGAGCGCGCGCGCGGGCGTTGTCGGGCTCTCGGTCGAGACTGAAAGCGAGGTTGCGGGCGATATAGTCGTGGCCGGGATAGACGAGAGTTTCGCCGGGAAGCTTTTGGAGCTGGCCCGCGAAAGTCTTGTAAAGCTCCTTCGGGTGACCGCCGTTGTGGCAGTTTCCGGCGCCCGCGTTGAAAAGGGTGTCGCCGCAGAAAAGGGCCGGTCTGTC
>JAJYIC010000316.1 GCA_021790295.1 Pseudomonadota bacterium
AAAGATGCCGCCATCCGGCGATGAAGGCGGATTTGATCCGCCTCGCCTATCTTTATAAGCGCGGCGGTCTTTACGCTGATGCCGACGAGGGATGCATCAGCCCTCTCGAGAGCCGTTACGGCGAGTGGTGCGGGGCGGACACCGTCCTTCCCGCATCCTCGGCCGCTCCCCCTTATCTCCGCAGCGGCATGATGGCGGCGAGGCCCGGCGCGCCTCTCATAAAAAGGGCGCTCGAAGAGGCGGTCGGTCATCTCCTCGCATTGCCGGAAGGTTATGGGTTTGGCGTCTGGGAGGCGACCGGCCCGGCCGTCCTTACGCGGGCCTATGTCGGGCTTGCGATTAGAGCCTCGATCAAGGGCGAAGAGGCGGTCCTCAAGGAGCAAAACCTGCTTTTGACCCATGGCGACTGGCGCCGGTTTTGCGCCGATGCGCCCTCTCTCTCTTATAAGCAGTCGCCGTTGGGGAACTGGCGGCTTTCGCCATAGAGGCGGTTTTGACGCCGCTTTCTCTTTTGCCGGTCCGCGCCTTTTCGTTCTGCGCCCCGCTGCGGCGGCGCAAGATGAGATTGGCGGTCGTCTGAGCGACCATCTCGTAGCCTTCGA
Source organism: Pseudomonadota bacterium (assembly GCA_021790295.1). Classification (GTDB taxonomy): domain Bacteria; phylum Pseudomonadota; class Alphaproteobacteria; order ATCC43930; family CGMCC-115725; genus AP-15. The sequence goes on from JAJYIC010000316.1 coordinate 603, forward strand.
TAACCGCTTTGGAAAAAGGGAGATCGCTGAGCGCCTTGGTCTTGAAATCGTAGGAGGCCTCGATGATCACCCACAGCGGCCGGAATGGCGAATGGTCGATGAGGTCGTTCAAGACCTTGATGTCTTCCCCCTCGATGTCGAGCGAAAGAAGATCGAAATCGGGCGGGACCTTGTGTTCGGCGAGGAGGTCGCCGAGACGGCGGACGGGAACCTCTATCTCGTCCCGGATCGGGCCCCAGCCGGCCGCGGCCTGACGCTCGAGAGAGGAGACGCCGTCGTTTGCGCCCAGGTAAAAGCGCGCTCTGCCGTCGAAATCGGATACGGCAGAGCTTACGATCTCGACCTCGAGCCCCGAAAATTCCTCTCGTATCCTGTCGAGAAGCCGCGGGTTCGCTTCGATGAGAAGCCCCTTCCAGGCAAAAGAGCGCAGGATATCCCAGGAATTCGATCCCTCGCGCCCGAGCACTCCGACATCGACGAGGAGCCGGTGGCGGGAGCCGCGGTTGACCATCTCCCGTATCAACAGCCCGACTTCGCCATATTGCGAGGAATCGTTGATAAAGCCGGCCCCCCCTTTCAAACCGTAGATGGCGGCGAATTTGCCGATGTTGGCCGCGAACTCGTCCGACCGGCAGATGCGCTCGACGAGCGCCGGCAGGCTCAACTCTCCGCCAAGAACGAGGTCCGCGTAGGCTTCAAGGCCAGAGGGATCGGGTTCGCGCAGCAAAAGCGTGCGGTAAAGCGCCGCCACCGCTTTCTTTGCCCCCTGTCGCCCGTTCTCGTCCGGTTCGTTCGGCATCGGGAAGCTCGCCGGCCCCAGTTTTGCCAACCCCAGATTTGGGACATATCATATCACAAAAATGCTCCAGGGGGCTCTCTCCGGTCGAGAGGCTGGCGCGGCGGCGCGCGGGATGACACACTCGGGCGGGCTCTCCTCCCCTCGCCGCGGCGCCGGGAGAGGAAGCCCCAGCCAATGCGGGAGAAAAAGGGTGAACCGACGCCGATTTCTCGCAGCCGCGGGTGCCGCCGCTTTGGCTGCGGCCTTGTGGAAGGGGGCCGGCGGCGTCTGGGCGCGCGCTTTCCGGCGCCGCACGCCCGGCGCGGACGGGAGGAAGGCGGGGCGGAGAATTGCGCGGCTGGGACCCGCCTCTGCCATGGATACCGGCCTTCGCCGGTGTGGCACGGAAGGCGCGGCGTGAATTTCTATGGCGACGGGTCTGAGGGACGCCGCACCGGCGGATTTTCCCCCGGGCTGGCCTGGGGCCGGATCAGCCGGAGCGGCGCTGGCCCGCTACCGGCCCGCTGCAGCGCCCCGAGTAGGCACCTCTCTGCACCGTCGAGGCAGGCGTAGAGGTCCGCCCGCCCACAGACCGTGGCCTTCGCGTTTGCGATTCTCGCCATGATCGCCCAAATTTTTAGGAGTGTCCTATCCATCGCCAAGGTCCTCCTGGGAGGGGGGGGAAAATTCGGAAATTCCATGAATTCGTCGGCTCGACTCTGGCTCTCATCATTCCCGCGAAAGCGGGAATCCAGCGATCCCAGTGGCTCCTGGATTCCGGCTCTCCGCTTCGCTCCGGCTGCAATGACGAAATTCGGGGTCGGGGGGACTTTTTCTCCAGCCTGCGAGAGGCCCCCGCTATTCAAGGGTCTCCCCGCGCGCACGAAGTGAGCCCCTGACCCGCGCGGGGGCCCTGAGGAACTTCCGGAATTCTGCAGCAGGGCCGCCAGAGCGGCAGGTCGGGGGGGGGCCGAGGGGTCTCGCGGGCATCGGGTGGCGCTGCAACTGCGAACTTGCGGGCCAAGGCCAAAAGAAGCCAACGGCGCACAACCTGCTTCGTCCCATCCCGAGCGGCTCCTTTTTCCCCGCGCCAGCCTCAGGAGAAGCACGTTTACAGCAGCGGAGTCTCGCCTCTGTTTTACCGATTGAGGACGGGAAGCTTTAACGGAAAGCTAAGAAACCGTCAGGCGGGCGTCAAAAAAGACGTCAATTTTCCGCCTTTTTTCGCGGATGCCTTCTTTTGACCTTGCGATGATGACGCCAGGGAGCGGGCCCCAAGGCGCCGCCCTGAGGCAGCCTCGCTGGCGCTTGCCGATCTCGTTATCCAAAACGCCAGATGCGGGTTGAGATCGTAGGACGCCTCGACGATCACCCGGAGCGGCCGGAACGGCGAGCTGTCGATGAGGTCGTTCAGGACGTTGGTGTTCTCGTCCTCGATTTCGAGCGACAAAAGATCGAAATCGGGCGAGATCGAATGCAGGGCGAGAATGTCGCCGAGACGGCGAACCGGAGCCTCGACGAACTGCCCTTCCGCGCTCGGTTCCACCTGCATCTGCTGGGAATCAGCAGGCGTTGGTGTTCCCCCTCTTTAGCCTCGCGAGCCGGCGCGAATTAAAACATTTGTATAATACAACAGCTTACGGCTCGCATTTGCGCGCACAAGATGACATAATTCTGCCAGCAGCATCGCTTCGCGCGGACGCCCGAAGCCGGCGTAGCGGCGCCAACCGCAGGAGCATCGAGATCGCGGAAGGATCGAGGCTGAACCGACGCCGATTTCTCGCCGCCGCAGCCGCGGGCGCCGCAGGTTTGGCCGGCTGGGCCGCCCTCTTGTCGCGGCGCGCTGGCGCGGGCACCACCGGTTTGGCAGGCTGCGCCGGCCTCTTGTGGGGGCGCCCCGTCGCGGGCCAGCGAGTGTTGGGCGCGCCCGCGACGAGCATCCACCTCTCCATCGCAGACTACGCGCCCTACCGTAACGATCCATCGCCGACGATCCAACAGCGCTTCGATCTTTACCAGCAAATCGGGTTCGGGATCCTGCGCACCGGCGTCGGCTGGTGGGGCCTGGAGCTAACGGA
>JAJYIC010000317.1 GCA_021790295.1 Pseudomonadota bacterium
ATTCATATAGCTTCCCGCCCCGGTGCCGAGGAAGATGACGTGTTTGAGGCCTCGGCACTCCCGCATCGCCGCGGTCGGCAGCCGTGTATGATCGACGATCAGGAAGTCGTGGCCTGCGATGAGGCGCGGCAGCGATTGGGGAGGCACGCGGTCGTGCTCGTAGAGCGTGACCGGCGGGTCCGAAGGCCGCCCGACCTTGCGGTAAACCTCGGCGAGCCCGTCGCTCGCATCGATAAAGACGCCTTTCATCGAACGCCCCGGTCCATCATGGATTGGCGATCGTCAGGCGGCTCGCAACACGAAATCCACATGGATTTCGTCAAAGGGGAAGACAACGCGTCCGTGCTCCCCGCGGTCGAGCACGCCCGCCTTGAGAAGCGCCTGGACATCCCCGTGGACCGACTTCACGTCACGATCGACACGACGCGCGATCTCGCGGATGGCGATCGGCCCGGCGCCGGTCATCGCGCGCAACACTTCCCACCGCTTGGGCGTGATCACCCTCCACAGAAGTTCGGCGGTCGCGAAGCTGATGAACGCGCCCTCTTCTTCGCCTTGGAAAGCGCGGAGCATTCTTGCCTTCGCGTCCTCGACGGAGGAAATGCCAATCGTCACCGTGCTCATTCGAGCCTCCATTGTTCGATCTCATCCCAGAAATCCCTTACCAGCTGCGCCAGGCTCCCAAAGGCATACGGCACCTCCTCGGTTCCGACATGCTTGTGGTCTCCCTTGCCGGCCTCGTTGTCGAACCGCAGAACGCACACCCCTTCCACCACGAAAGCCAGACGGTACTTGAAACCGTGACCGCCGGCCGCAACCGGGTCGGGTAACCGCCAGATCGTCATGTCGGCAAATCGGCCCTCGCTGATGATTCGCCTTTCACGGAGGAGAAGTCGCGCCTTCATGTTGGTATTTATGCCAACACCGTGCGAGCCGTCAACGTTTGGCCTGTTCAGACGAGGGGGTTTCCGGCGCGGGCGGCAAGGGCGAGTTCGGGCTGCAGGCGGCCGAGAGGGCGCGCGGCGTCGGAGAGGGCGCAGGGGAGAAACTCGCCGCTGCCGCGCGCGGCCAAGAGCTTCCCCTCCTCGACGACGATGCGGCCGCGGGAGAGAACGGTGACGGGCCAGCCTTTGAGAGGGCGGCCTTCGTAAGGCGTGTAGCCGGTATTGTCGTGCAGCAGCGTAGGGCGGATTTTAATCCGCCGTTCCGCGGATCGAGATCCGCCCTACAACCGCACGTATTCGTAATCGAGAGGCAGGTTGGCGACGCCGTAGGCGGGGCGCGCGATCCAGCCTGCCATCCGGCCGGGTTCGGCCACCGCGTGCATCAGGTCCTTGACGAAAGCGCGGTCCTCGGGCGTCGGCAGCCACTCTTCCTGCCGCGCGGCCGAGGCTTCCGGCGGCAGGATCTTCCCTTCGGGATCGGCCGCAGCCTCGGCCCAAAGGCCGATCGCGCGGTGAAAGCGCGGGCTCGGCAGGCGGAGCGGAAAATCGGCGCCCGCTTTTTCGATGAGCCGGTTCCAGCGCACCACCCCCTGCGCGCAGTCCTTGATATAGGCGCGGCGCGCGACCTCGTTCATCGCGCTCCTCAAAGGCGCCTCTTCGATCTCTATGCCGCCTTTTCCGTCCGCCTTTTCGATCGCGAGACGCCCCTCGACGGCGCGGTGATCGGCAAAGCGCGCCTCGTCCGGCCGGCCTTTGAGGCCGCTTGCGAAATTGCTCGCGGCGTTCGAGGAAACCTCGGCGCCGAAGAGGTCGAGCGAGGAGCTGAACCAGAAATTGATGTAGCGCTGCAGGGTCGGGAGATCGATCGCTCCCCGCCCGCGCACGCGCTCCGGGTCGTCGCTTCCCGCCTCCTTCATGACTGCGAGCGTGCGGCGGATGATCCGCGCGATGCCGCTGTCGCCGACGAAAAGATGATGGCCTTCTTCGGTCAGCATAAACCGCGTCGTCCGCGACAGCGGATCGAAGGCGCTTTCGGCGAGGCACTTCAATTGGTATTTGCCGTCGCGGTCGGTGAAATACGTGAACATGAAAAAGGAAAGCCAATCCGCGATCGGCTCGTTGAAGGTCGAAAGGATGCGGGGGCTGTCGCGGTCGCCCGAATGGCGCTCCAGGAGCGCTTCCGCCTCTTCGCGCCCGTCGCGGCCGAAATAGGCGTGGAGGAGATAGACCATCGCCCAGAGATGCCGCGCTTCCTCGACATTGACCTGGAAGAGATTTCTGAGGTCATAGAGCGATGGGCAGGTGTGGCCGAGGCGCCGCTGCTGCTCGACCGAGGCGGGCTCGGTATCGGCTTGGGTGACGATGAGGCGGCGCAAGCTCGCGCGATGCTCGCCCGGCACCTGCTGCCAGACCGGAGCGCCGAACTCGTCGCCAAAACCGATCCGGCGGTCCTCTTCCGGCGGCGCGAGGAAGATCCCCCAGCGATATTCGGGAAGCCGCACCGGGCCATAGCTCGCCCAGCCTTTGGCGTCAGCGCTGGTCGCCGTGCGCAGAAAGACTTCGCCGGCGAAGAAATCGGAGGGCCCCAATTCCCGCCACCAGTCGCGAAACCGCGGCTGCCAATGTTCGAGCGCGCGCAGGAGGTTCGGATTGCTGCCGAGATCGACGTTGTTCGGTATTCGCTCTTGGTAATCGAAGGCCATCCCTGTCCCCCCTAAACCCGGCGCCAGTCGAAACGCGGCCGGCCGCCGCCGTAACTCTTCAAGGCGCCCTCGTCGCCGCTCGCGTTCGGCCGCGTGAAGATCCAGTTCTGCCACGCCGAGAGCCGGCCGAAGATCTTGGTCTCGAAGCTCTCCCTCCCGGCGAAGCGCAAATTCGCTTCGAGTCCCGAGAGTGCATCGGGCGAAAGGCTCGCGCGTTCCTCGACCGCGAGCCGGATTTCCTCTTCCCAATCGAGCGCGTCCGGCGCGAGCGTGACGAGGCCCTGCGCCAGCGCTTGTTCGGCGTCGAGAGAAACCCCGCGAAGATCGGACAACGCGGCATCGGGCGTCTCGGCGCGAAAGCGGGCTTGGAGCCGCGTCTCTCCGTTCAGGAGTTCGAGGCCGCCGAAATTCAAGGGGCCCAAGGCGATCCGCGGGCCTTCCGGCGCCTTCAGCATGTAGCTGCGGTCGGCGGCGAGCGCCAGTTCGAAAAGGATTCCGGCAAAAGAGGAACCCTCGTCTATGAGAGCGAAAAGGCTTTTGGGAGTGGTTTCGAGCCTTCTCAGGGTCCGCCGCAAAAAGCCGATGACCTCACGCACGAACCAGTGATCCTTGAAGCGCACCATCGACTCCTCGCAAAGGAGCGCGGCGTCGAGCGAGCCTTTCGTTCGCAAAAGCAGCGTCCCGACCTCGGCCTCGTTCGCTCGAAGCAGAAGGATCGCGTCGTCGAGCGCCCGCACAAACGCGAGAGGCCACCATGAGGCGCCCTGTTCAAGGATGCCGTCGAGAGTTTCTGGCAGCGCGCCCTTTT